>CALKBB010000207.1 GCA_937989795.1 uncultured Collinsella sp.
TAACGAGCGCCTTGAATTTTTGGGCGATTCCATTTTGGGCGCCGTGGTGGCCCGTTCGCTCTTTGAGTCCTATCCCGAGTTTGACGAGGGCAAGCTCACACGCCTGAAAGTGTCCCTTGTCTCGGGCGCCACGCTGTCCGAGGTGTCGCACGAGCTGGGTATCGACGACATCATCATCTTTGGCGCCTCCGAGACCGGTACCGGCGCGCGCGGTCTGCACTCGGCGCTTGAGAACGTTTACGAGTCGCTCGTGGGCGCGTTGTATCTGGATGCCGGTTGGGATGCGGCGGCGGAGTTCATCCACCGTACGCTTAAGCCGCACCTGGCCACCGAGCGTGCCGAGCACCCCGCGAACCCCAAGTCGTTCTTGCAGGAGTGCGTGCAGGCAGACGGCCACGAGCCTCCCGCGTATAAGCTGGTCGGCTCCGAGGGCCCCGCACATGCGCCCACCTTTACCGCTGTGGTGCTCATCGACGGTATTCGCCAGGGCCGCGGCACCGGTTCCTCCAAGAAGGAGGCCGAGGGGGCCGCTGCACTCGAGGCGCTCGACCGCATGGGCTACACCACCAACGGCGTGATTCTGAACAAGAAGCACGTGTAAGCGAGGAACCGTGTATCTCAAGTCCCTCACGCTCAAAGGGTTCAAGTCGTTTGCCGACCGCGCCCATATGTCATTTGAGCCGGGCCTGACCGTCATCGTCGGTCCCAACGGCTCGGGAAAATCGAACATCTCCGACTCGATTCTGTGGGTCCTGGGCGAGCAGAGTGCCAAGCAGCTGCGCGGCCAGGCCATGGAGGACGTCATCTTCTCGGGCTCGTCGGCGCGCAAGCCGGTGGGTGTCGCCGAGGTCACGCTGGTGCTCGATAACTCGGACCATATGCTGCCCGTCGACTTTGACGAGGTCGCCATTACCCGTCGCATGTACCGCTCGGGCGAAAGCGAGTACCTCATCAACTCGAGCCCGTGCCGCCTGATGGACATTCAGGACATCCTGCACGATTCGGGCCTGGGCAAGGATACGCATTCCATCATCAGCCAGGGCAAGCTCGACGCCATTTTGCAGAGCCGCCCCGAGGAGCGCCGCGCCCTGATCGAGGAGGCTGCCGGCATCTCCAAGCACAAGCGCCGCAAGGAGCGTGCGCTCAAAAAGATTAAATCGATGGACGAGCACCTGACCCGTGCCCGCGACATCAATAAGGAGATCGCCCGCCAGCTGCGGCCGCTGGAGCGTCAGGTCGATCGCGCGCGCAAGTACAAAGAGCTGTCCTCGCGTGCGAACGAGCTTACGCAGATGCTGGCCGTCGACGAGCTTCGTTCGCTGCAGTCGCAGTGGAACGACCTGGAGAGTCGCTCCAAGGAGGGCGCTGCCGAGCTTGAGCTTGCGCAGTACCGCTTGGGCGAAAAGGAGCGCGAGCTCGAGAAGCTCCAGGTCATGCTCGAGGAAAAGGGCCTGTTTGTGGGCGATCTGGGCGAGCAGCGCCGCCACATGCAAGACGTGGTCGGCCGCATTAACTCCGATATGCGCCTGCTCGAGGAAAAAGGCCACAACATGGTGTCGCGCCTGTCCGACATGCGCGGCCAGATCTCGAGCTCCGAGCATCAGCGGCGTCGCGTGGTTGAGGAGCTCGAGGATGCGCGTGCCCAGCTTGAGGAAGTGACCGGTGCGCATATGCAGGCCCAGGACGACGTTGACGCCGCCGGACCTGCCGCCGCCGAGCTCCACGAGCGTCGCGTTGCGCTCGACAATCAGATTTCGCAGCTCACTCGCGAGCAGCGCGATGTGCAGCGTGTGGCCGATAACGCCGCGCTCGAGCTCGCCAAGGTGAAGGACTCGCTGAGCAACGCCGAGGTCGAGGACAACATGTACGCCTCGCGCCTGGAGCAGATCGACGAGCAGCTCGAGGAGGTTACGGCCTCGCTCGAGAGCCGTCGCGACCGCGCTGAGGAACTTGACGGTGCGCTCGATCAGGCCCGCCAGGCCCAGATTGATGCTCGCGAGGCCACCGAGGTCGCCCGTGCGGCGTTGAAGGACTTGCGTAATCGTGAGAGTGAGGCGCGCAACAAGCTGTCCGAGGTTCGCTCGGAGCTTGCCAGCCAAAAGAAGCTCGATGCCCGCATGGCCGACAGCTCGCCGCTGGTGAGCCGTCTGATGGGTGCGATGGGCGATGATGTCTCGGGTCGTCTGGGCGACGTGCTCGAGGCTCCTCGTGAGCTCGAGCGCCTGGTCGAGCAGCTGCTTGCTGGCGATATCGATGCCTTGCTGTTTGATGACGCCGCTACGCTTGAGCGCGCCGGTCGTGCGGCTCTGGACCAAAAGAAGGCCTCGGGCGAGGCGCTGCTGGTGGGTCGCGGCGTGAGCGGCTCTGCTGCTGCCAAGGGCGCTGCCGGTTCTCGTTTGGTCGACCGTCTGTCCGTGCGTTCCGGGTATGGCCCGGTTGTCGAGGCCCTGCTCGGCGGCTATTACGTGGTCGATGACTTGGCTGCCGCGCTGGCGGCACCAGTCGTTGACGGTGTGACCTATGTGACGCCCGATGGCGCCCGCGTGAGCTGTGGCGGCCTGGTGCGCGTGGGACTCGATGCCGGCGAGGCTTCGGGTGCCCTGGAGCGCAAGCGTCGCATTCGCGAGCTGGAGGGCCTTGAGCCCGATTTGGCTGCCGTGTTTGAGCATGTGTCGGATCAGGTCGTCGAGGCTAATGCGGCCGTCGAGGAGGCGTGTGCCGCCGAGGGCGATGCCGCCGGCGAGATCGCCCGTCTTGAGGGCGAGCGCCGCTCGCTGCTCTCCGAGATCGGCCGCCTGGAGCAAAGCGCCAACAATGCCGAGGTCGAGCGCGTGCGCATCTCCAAGCGCCGCGAGCAGGCTGCCGAGG
>CALKBB010000208.1 GCA_937989795.1 uncultured Collinsella sp.
CGTGCTCTTTGTGTTTCAGCCGGCAGAGGAGACCACGGGTGGCGCTAAGACGGTATGCGAGAGCGGCGTGTTCGAGCGCTACGGGGTCGACCGCATCTTTGGCTTTCACGTGTGGCCCGATCTTCCTGCCGGTACGCTGGCGAGCTGTCCCGGTCCGCTGCTGGCGCGCTCGAGCGAGACGCACATTCATATCCATGGCACGAGCATCCATATCGCCAAGACCTACGGCGTTCCAGTCGAGGAATCACATGACGCAGCGCTGGCGGCGGCAAAGTTCCTGGTTGCCGAGCGCGAGCTGATGGACGAGCTGGGTGCCGATGAGCCCTGCATCGGTAAGTTTGGCCTGCTGCAGGCCGGCACCGTCTGCAATGCGGTGGCGGGGGAGGCCCATGTCGCCGGCAGCCTGCGCGTGTTTACGGATGACATGTTCGACCGCGCGCGCGAGGGCGTGCGCCGCGTGCTGGATGAGGCCTGCGCCGCAACGGGCTGCACGTACGACCTCGACTTTGCCGAGGGCTATCCGCCAGTCGATAACGACCCCGAGCTGTTTGCCCACATTGCGCCGGCCTTGTCCGAGCTGCAGCTGGTGGATGAGCCGCTGCTCATTGCCGAGGACTTCGCGTTCTATCAGCGCCATCTGCCGGGCGTGTTCTTCCTGCTGGGCACGGGTGTGCCAGAGGGCCAAGACAACCCGAGCGATTCGGATGGCTGCCCCGCCTATGCCGCCAGCGCACTGCATACCGATACCATGCTCTTTGTCGAGGAAATCCTGCTCAAAGGCCTCGATGTCTACAAACGACTGCTTTCGCTTGCCTAATGGGCAAATGGGTAATTACCTAGAAAATACGAACAGATGTACGCTATAATTAAGATGTAAGTCTATAGAAACGTTTGACGTTATTAACGTAAGGCGATACTATGATTGCATCCTATCGGGTCTGCTTTGAGTGGAGACAGGGGATGGCTTGGAATGTCGAAATCGTCGATTACCACAAATGATGAAGCTGCAGGCGGCCTGTTGTCGCCGGTGACCCCTGGTGAGCTTCTCAAAGAGGAGTTTCTCATCCCCATGGGTATCTCCCAATATCGCCTCGCGAAGGAGACCGGGATTCCGGCTCAGCGTATTGGGCAGATTGTCTTGGGAAAACGTCGCGTGACGGCCGACACCGACCTCCGTCTTTGCCGTTATTTTGGCCTGACGGATGGTTATTGGCTGCGCGCTCAGGTGGCGTTTGACCTTGAGGCCGAGAAAAGGCGGATCGAACCGGAGCTGAATAAGATCGTTCCTGTCCAGCAGGCCGCTGCGTTGTAGTGCTCAAAGATATTGAGGTTGGAGTGACGATGGAACGACGCCGACAGTCTGCCGTTTATAGTCCCGGTGGGTGTGGATGCGGCTTGTTGTTGCTTCCGGTTATTGCTGTGAGCATTGGCGTGATGTTTGCGCTTGCTGGGCTGGCTGCGGCGGCACTCGTACTGTTTATCACTGCCATCGGCGTGACGATTTGGCTCTGCCGCAATCGCGAGCGACGCCGTGCCGGCGGTAAAACCAATGTCGGCTGGGTTGTATTCCTGGTCATTGCGTACCTGCTGAGTGCCAGCTACCTTGTTTTCTTTGTCCTGTTGATGATCAGTGCCTTTACCGGGGAATCCGTCACGGTGGGTTGATGCACTGCCAGCAGACGGTCGCGCGCAGTGCGTTTGCTCGGCGTTTGGA
>CALKBB010000209.1 GCA_937989795.1 uncultured Collinsella sp.
GGTGGGCAGGCTGAGTCTGGAGCAGGCGCTGCAATACCGCTGGCTGCCCGTCAAAGAGATGTACCAGACCGTCTACGAGACCAGCCTGCTGCAGGAGGGGCTGGAGCGCGGAGTGAACTTTACGCCGGTGGGCGGCATCCGCAGCGCATCCTATGGGGATCCGGCGCTCAAGATGGTTCCTGCAGTCTATTACCGCAGACCGGATCTCAGCTTTGCGCGGGTGCTGGACTGGGGCAGGGGACACCGGTTCGGCATCGTGCTGGGACAAAAGCGCGAGGACCCATGGGTGATGGCCTATGTCCGCGCGGTGCAGCAGCTGCTGCCGTCCCTCTCGGAAAAGCTGTTCGGCCTGAAGCTGGAACCGGTGGAGGAATAAAAAAACAGAAACCCTCTCAGGCGCATTCGCGCCAGCTCTCCCGAAGGGAGAGCTATATTGCAGCTGACCGGTTACTGCTGAAAAGCTCCCCCTCTCGGGGGAGCTGGCATCGCGCAGCGATGACTGAGAGGGTTCGGCAAACAAAAAAGTAATAGCACCTGCTGGCCTTGGAAAGGAAGGCGGCAGGTGCTATTTTTGTGCTTATACTGCGATGACGGGCAGCTTACTCCACCACGTCCTCGAACTGGCTGTTGTACAGGTCGGCGTAGAAGCCGCCTTGGGCGAGCAGCTCGTCGTGCGTGCCCTTCTCGACGATGTCGCCGTCGCGGATCACCAAGATCACGTCGGCGTTGCGGATCGTGGACAGGCGGTGCGCGATAACAAAGCTGGTACGGCCCTGCATCAGTGCGTCCATGGCGCGCTGAATGAGCTCCTCGGTACGGGTATCGACGTTGGAAGTCGCCTCGTCCAGAATCAGTGCCGGGCGGTCGGCCAAAATGGCACGGGCGATGGTCACGAGCTGGCGCTGACCCTGCGACAGGTTGGTGCCCTCCTCGTTGATCATAAAGTCGTAGCCGCCGGCAAGCGTATGGATAAAGTGGTCGCAGCGTGCGGCGCGCGCGGCGGCCTCGACCTCGGCGTCGCTCGCATCGGGACGTCCGTAGCGGATGTTCTCGCGGATGGTGCCGTTAAACAGCCAGGTGTCCTGCAGCACCATGGCAAACTCGCCGCGCAGTGCCGCGCGGTCCCAGTCGCGCACGTCGACGCCCTCGACGCGCAGCGAACCGCCGTCCACGTCGTAAAAGCGCTGCAGCAGCTTAATGAGCGTGGTCTTGCCGGCGCCGGTGGGGCCGACGATGGCAATGGTTTGGCCGGGCTGCGCCTCGCAGCTAAAGTCGTGGATGATGGTCTTGTCGGGCGTGTAGCCAAACTTGACATGGTCGAACTCCACGTGGCCGGGGCGCTTCTCGGGAATCTGCGCGTCGGCCTTCTGCTCCTCCTCGGGCGCGGCCAGGAACTCAAACACGCGCTCGGTGGCGGCGGCCATCGACTGCATCGTGTTGCTCACGTTGCCCAGCTGCTGCACCGGCTGCGTAAAGTTGCGAACGTACTGGATAAAGCTCTGGATATCGCCGGGCGTGGCGTTGCCGGTCAGTGCGAGCTGTGCGCCCACCACGACAACGCCCACGTAGCCCATGTTACCCACCAGGCTCATAAGCGGCATCATCAGGCCCGACAGGAACTGCGAGCGCCAGCCACTAATAAAGAGGCGGTCGTTTTGACGGTCGAACTCTTCGATCGAGGCCTCGGCGCGGTCGAACACCTGAATGACGTTCTGGCCGGCAAAGTCCTCCTCGATAATGCCGTTGACGGCGCCCAGAACCTGCTGCTGCTCGCGGAAGTACGGCTGCGAGAAGTGAATCATTACGGTCAAGATAATCGCGGCGGCCGGCAGCGTGAGCACGGTGACGCCGGTAAGCGGCAGGCTGATCGAAAGCATCATGACGAGCACGCCGATAATCTGCGTCACCGACGTGATGAGCTGCGTCACGCTCTGGTTGAGCGACTGGCCCAGCGTGTCGACATCGTTGGTGATGCGGCTGAGCACGTCGCCCTTGCTGTGGCCGTTGAAGTAACTCATCGGCACGACAGCGATCTTGGCGGCGATTTCCTTGCGCATGCGGTAGCAGATCTTTTGCGTGACGCCGGTCATGAGCCAGCCCTGGACCAGGCTGCAGACAGAGCTCGCCAGGTACAGGCAGAGCAAAAAGCCGAGCGTCTTGGCGATCCAGTCAAAGTCAACGTCGCCGGTGCCGTTGACCTTGGCGACCAGGCCTTCGAACAGTTTGGTGGTAACCTGGCCGAGCACCTTGGGTCCCACAATGTTAAAGATGACCGAGCACACGGCAAAGGCGACGGCGGCAAACACGGCAATCTTGTGTTGGCCGATATAGCCGAGCAGCTGCCTCATGGTGCCCTTAAAGTCCTTGGCCTTTTCGCCGCGACGCATGCCGCCCATGCGGCCCATGGGACCACGCTGGCGGGTGGGCTTGGGAATCTGAGTCTTGGTCTCGTCTGCCATTAGCGCTCGCCTCCTTCCATGACGGCTGCAATTTCTTCTTGGGTAAGCCCCAGCTCCTCGGCGGAAAGCTGCGACTGTGCGATCTCCAGGTACGCCGGGCAGCTGTGCAGCAGCTCCTCGTGCGTACCGGTGCCCACCACGTGGCCGTCGTCGAGCACGATGATCTGGTCGGCGTGCATGATGGTCGCGATGCGCTGGGCTACGACCACGAGCGCGGCGTCGGTAACGTTTTTGGCCAGCTCCTCGCGTAGGCGCGCGTCGGTCTTGTAGTCGAGGGCACTAAACGAGTCATCGAACACCACGACCTCGGGCTTTTTGGCCAACGCGCGGGCGATGGCCAGACGCTGGCGCTGACCACCCGAAACATTGGAGCCGCCCTGGCTGATGGGGGAGTCGTAACCGCCCTCACGCTCGGCGATAAAGTCCTCGGCCTGTGCGATGCGCGCGGCCTGGCGCATATCCTCGTCGCTCACCATGTCGCCAGCAAACTTGAGGTTGCTCTCGACGGTGCCCGAGAACAGGCGTCCCTGCTGCGGGATGTAACCAATGCGGCGGCGCAGCTCGGAAAGGGTCATGTCGCGCACGTCGATGCCGTCGAGCGAAATGCTGCCGCCCGTGACGTCGTACAGGCGCGGAATCAGCTGTACGAGCGTGGACTTGCCCGAGCCCGTGGAGCCAATGATGCCGAGCATCTGACCGGCGTGCGTGGTGAAGTTTACGCCGCTGATGACGTCGGCGCGGGCATCGGGATACTGGAAACTCACGTCACGGAAGGTGAGCTCGCCGCGCGGCGCGCTGGCAGCGGGCAGTTTGGGCGAGGTGGGGTCGTTGATGCTCGTGGGGCAGGTGATGACCTCTTCCACGCGCTCGGCTGCGACCTCGGCGCGGGGCAGGATGACCGAAACCATGGTGAGGATCATAAACGCCATGACGATCTGCATGGTGTAGGAGATAAACGCCATCATGTTGCCAACCTGCATCACACCGTCGGACACACCCTGCGCGCCAAACCAGACGATAAGCACGGTGATGCAGTTCATGACGAGCATCATGAGCGGCATCATAAAGCTCATGGCGCGGTTGGTGTAGAGCTGCGTGGTCATCAGGTCGAGCGACGCCTTGTCAAAGCGCTCGAGCTCATGTTCCTCGCGGTTGAACGAGCGGATGGGCATAAGGCCGTCGAGCAGCTCGCGGGCGGTAAGGTTCACGCGGTCCACAAAGCTCTGCATCTTTTTGAACTTGGGCATGGTGAGGCCCATGAGCACGCCGACGACGGCCGAAACCGCGATGATGGCCACAGCGATGGTCCACTCCAGGCCGGTGTGGTTGGCCAGGACACGCATGACGGCGACGATGCCCATGACGGGGGCCATCAGGCACATGCGGATAAACAGGGTTGCGGCCATCTGGATCTGCTGAATGTCGTTGGTGCAGCGGGTGATGAGCGAGGCCTGGCTGAACTTGCCCACCTCGGCCGGTGAGAAGTGCATAACCTTGTTGAAGGTCTCGCGTCGCAGATCGCGGGCGATGGAGCAGGCAGTGCGCGAAGCCACGGCACCGGTCAGGATGGTGGCGACGAGCGACACCAGGCACAGACCAAACATCGTGGTCGCCATGCGGCTCAGGTAGGCGTTCTGCACGTCGGCGGGGTCGATGCCCTGCGCCTTGTACTCGTCCTGCACATAGCTCACGGCGCGTTGGGTCACGATGGACCCCGACATGGAGCCCATTTTATCCGCCATTTCGTTGGCGCCCTCGACGAGCTTGCTTCGGTCGATTAGGCCGCCTTCAATGCCTAGACGCAGGCCCTTCATGGTGATCTTACCGCCGTCGGCGTCGATCTGCTTCTGCATGTTCTGCGCGGCTGCGGCCTTCTGCTGCATCTCGGCGAGCTGCTCGGGCGTCATCGCCGCCATCTGCTCGGGCGTGGGCATGGCCTGGGCGGCGTCGCTGTCTTTCTCGCCGGACGTGCCAGTCATGTCGCCCAGGGAGTCGGCGTCGATGCCCTGGTTGAAGGCGAGCACGACAGTCTCGGGCAGGCTCATAATGTCGGCGAGCTTGCTGCCGTCGGCGCGCTCGTCCTCGGTGCCCTTGTACGTGCGAATCCCGTTTTTGTCTGCCTTGCCAAACGCAGCCTCCACAGCCTTGGCGTCCTTGGCGCTCATAAAGAGTTCGAGGTCGTCGAGCGATTCGGCGCGAATGGTGTCAGGCACGGGCGAGGCGATGCCGCCTTGCTGCACGCCCACGTCGACGATGTCGCTCATGTAGGTAGGCAGTGCCAGATCGGCGTTGCAACTGATTACGATAAGTACGATAGCTGCGAACAGTGCAAGGACATGCTTTTTAAAGAGCTTGAGAATCCTCACTCGGCATCTCTCCTTTCTTGATTGCGGTCGATAATTTCGTTGGCACGCCTTAGAAGGCGCACCATCTCTTGGGTATCTGTTTCGCCGAGCTGCTCGAGGAAGGCCGCAGTGCGGTTCTCGAATTCCCGACGTTTGATTTCGAGATCCTGAAATCCCTTGTCGGTCACTATGACGTGTACGCGACGACGGTCAGTCTTTGAGTGCTCGCGCTCGACCCAGCCCTTGGCCTCGAGGGCGCGTAGGATATTGGCGATGCGGGCGCTCGAGACCCAGGCGCGATCAGCGAGTTCGCTCGGCGTGAGCGAACCGCCGGCGAGTATGAGGGCGCGCATGACGGCCATCTCGCCGCCGAGGGCTTTGTCCGCAAAGCGCGAAATGCGCTGATGCATGCTGCCAAACTCAGTTAAGAGCTGACGCCCAAGCTCACGGAAATCGGTATCTTCCACCGAAAACCCCTAACACTAGAAACTATTATCGATGAAAGATGATACCCCCATACGCGGGCCTCATACAGTGGGCAATATTAAGAGCTTATAAAGACTTAAAATCATTCAATTGCTGAAGCGTTTCAAAGAACTATCATGCCCGCGGTTAGGCGAGGGGTTGTCACCACCATGACGACCGGGACTCATATAAGCGCCACGTGCGATGCTCCAACTTCCCGCAAGGAGACACCTTACATAAGGGGGAATGGAGTCATGGCATTTGACTTCACGGGCAAGACCGCGATTGTCACGGGCGGCACTCAGGGCATTGGCCTCGAGATCGCCAAGGGCATCGTCGCGGGCGGCGGACATGTCGCGCTCATCGCAAGGAACGCTGCTAAGGGCGAGGCCGCTGTGGCCGAGCTTGGCGAGGGCAACAAGTTCTATCAGCTCGATGTCGCCGATGCGCCCAAGGCGCGCGAGACCGTCGAGCAGATTTTTACGGACCTGCCGCAAACCAACATCCTGATCAACTGCGCTGGCGTCATCAGCACCAAGAAGTTTGACGAGATCGATG
>CALKBB010000210.1 GCA_937989795.1 uncultured Collinsella sp.
CTGTTACCACGTAGCATAAGATCATCGAGCCGCGCCGAAAGTTCCTCGCTCGAGCGCTCTTTGCCCTCAATGGCCAGCAAGATCACATGTGCTCGAGGTGGCAGAGCTGCAAGTATCGCCGCCCCCTCCTTGTCGCGCGCGGCATCCACGCCGCCCGCCTTAGCCGGGTCGATATCGGCCACCTCGCGGATATCCACTTTGGCATAGGCGCCCAGGCGCTTGGTGTACTCGGCGCAGGCATCCTTCCAAAAGCGCTCCTTGAGCTTACCGACGCAAACGACGGTGTATTTCACGCGCGTCTACTCCTTCGAATCGTTTTGGACTTTGCCGGCGGTCAGCATCTGCTCGAACATCGAGGCCGACTGCGAAAAGTCGCTCGGCAGCACGACCGTCGAGGTTTTACCCGTGCGAGCGAACTCCGTCATCATCTCGGACCACTGCGTAAACATGAACAGTTGGTTGGCCTCGTCATTGCCGACACCCGTCTCCTGGATGATCTCGAGCGAATCCTTGATGCCCAGCGCGATGGCCTTGCGCTGGTTGGCGATACCCTCGCCCGCTTTTTCCATCGCCTCGGCCTCGGCGGTCGCCTCGGTGACGCGCTTGATGCGGTCGGCCTCGGCGAGCTCCTGCGCAGCAGCGCGCTTGCGCTGGGCGGCGTTGATGTCGTTCATGGAGTTCTCGACCTCGGTCGGCAGCGCGATCTTGGTGATGAGTGTCGATACGAGGGTGAACCCGTAGGCAGCCATCTGCTCGGACACGGTGGCATTAACGTCCTTGGCGATGTCATCCTTCTTGGCAAAGACCTCATCGAGCGTGTAGACAGGGATGGAAGAGCGCAGGGCATCGGTGATGAAATCGCGCATCTGGTCGACGGGCTCCTGCAGCATGTAGTAGCTCTTGTAGATGCCCGAATCTGCCGGGCCGGCGCCCATGTCATAGCTCACGTGGTACTGAGCAGAGACCTCAAGGCCGATGGTCACGTTGTCCTGGGTCTTAACGTCGATGCCAAAACCGTTTTTCATGGTGCGCAGACTCACCGTGGCGGCCTTGCGGTCGATCACGGGCACCTTCACGTGAAAGCCCGCGTTGACAATGCGGTTAAACTTGCCCAGACGCTCGATGATCACGGCATGCTGCTGCTCAACGACATAGCAGGCGTTGGGGAGCAGCAGCAACAAAATGATGATGGGGAGTAGAAGGCTCGTAAGGGCAGCGATGATACCGGACAACAGCATGGTCTCTCCTCTGATAGGCACACGTTGGCACTAGGATACCCGCACGAAGCAGCCACGTGACACCAACAGGAGGCCCATAACAAAAAAGCTCCCATTGCTGGGAGCTCTTTCAATCAATGGTGCGGGCGAAAGGACGTCCGCGTATCCGCTTCGCGGATCCGCACCGGCTTCGCCCGCCTGCCGGCGGACTCGCCAGCTCGCTAAAAACGCTCCGCGTTTTCTTTACGCTCGCTCCTTCACAGGTTCAAGTCCCTGCGATGGGCCCATAACAAAAAAGCCCCCATTGCTGGGAGCTCTTTCATTTAATGGTGCGGGCGAAAGGACTTGAACCTTCATGGGGTTGCCCCCATACGGACCTGAACCGTACGCGTCTGCCAATTCCGCCACGCCCGCGTGCAGGAATTAGAATAACGGAGCGCTACCGCGAACGCAAGAACTATTTTTGAAAAAGTTTGCAGGCATTTTCCCAAGCTGCTCGCGCGATTGCCTCAGCATCCTCGCCGGTACGATCGACACGGTCGTTGACCAGCGTGTTTGCTGTGATGGAAATCATTGCCGGCTCGCACTCAAGACCACGAATGGGCTCCGGTGCCATATACGGGCAATCCGTCTCGAACAAAATGCGATCGAGCGGGGTCGCCGCAAATGCCTCGCGCACGTCGTCGTTGCGCTTAAAGGTGGCCGCGCCGCCATAGGCGATATAGCAGCCCAAACCCACAAAGCGCTCCATCGTGGCTCGATCCTCGCCAAAGCAGTGCAGCACGCAACCGGCCTGAGGCACACCTACCTCGCGCAGCACGTTGTACGCATCAACGTGCGAAGTGCGCTCCCCATCCGAGTCCTCGTGCCGCAGGTGCAGCTCCACCGGCACATTGCGGCGCACGGCAACTTCGAGCTGACGTGCCATGCAATCAATCTGCACGCTATGGGGCGCCGGCGCGATGTCGTCATCGTAATCCATGTGGTAGTCCAGGCCGATCTCGCCGATACCGGCGCACAAAGGATTATCGAGCGCGGCAACGACCTGCGCGTGAATGTCGTCGGTATAATCCGGCGCGCCATAGGGATGAACGCCAGCGAGATACTTGATCTGCGGAATATCCCGCATCGGTAGAATTTCGCGCACCAGCCAGTCGCTATAGTCCGTCACGCTGCGCTTGTCGGCGATGGGGTCGAGCATCGTCACCAACAGGTCGACGCCCGCGGCTTTCGCGCGCACGAGCGTCTCGGGCACTTCTTTGCCCCAAAACGAAAGCAGATGCGCATGCGTGTCGGCAAGCGGTGCCAAGGGCACGGGGCAGGCAACCGTCTTCTTTTTCTTGGTAAACGTCACGCGTTCGGCATTAGGCGTCATGGATTAGCTCCTGGGCCAGGCGGACAAAGTCAGCAACATCGAGCGTCTCGGCGCGCGTGGTGGGTGAGATACCGCAAGCCTCAAAGGCGGCATCGAGCACGTCCTTGGCAAAGCCGTTGGCGCTCATGGAATTACGGATGGTCTTGCGACGCTGGGCAAATGCAGCATCAATCACGCGGGCCACAAACTCGCGGTCGAGTCCTTCGGGCACCACGCCGTCAACACGGTCGATACGCACGACGGCCGAGTCCACGTGCGGTGCCGGCATAAAGCAACGCGGCGGCACCTCAAAGCGACCCGTCACCTGCGCATACAGGCCGAGCTTTGCCGTATAGCCGCCATAGGTCTTGTTGCCCGGCACTGCGGCAATGCGATCGGCAACCTCCTTTTGAACCATGACGACGGCGCGCTTGAGCGCGGGCATCGTCTGGAAGAACTGCAAGATGATCGTCGCCGCCACGTTATAGGGCAAGTTCGCGACAAATACCGTCGGCTCACCGCCCGCAGCCTGCTCAATCTGCTCCGGCGTCACCTTGAGCGCGTCGCCCATGATAAAGCGGAAGTTGGCGTAGTCGGCGGCGTGAGCATCGAGCACCGGCTCGAGCTCGGGGTCGGCCTCGATCGACGTGACGCACGCCGCCTCCTGCAGCAGCGCAAGCGTGAGCGTACCAACGCCCGGACCAACCTCGAGCACGCGCTCATCGCCCGCAAGCTCGGAAAGCTCGCAAATGCGCTCAATTACATGGTTGTCGATCAGGAAGTTCTGGCCCAGGCGATGCTTGGTCGCAAGGCCAAACTCCTCCAGCAGCTCCCTTGTTGCCGTGGGGTTTGCCAAAGGCGAAGTTGTCATAGTTGCCTCCTTAGCATGGTGGCGGCGTCTTGAAACAAAAGGGCATGGACCGTTGCGGCCATGCCCTTACATCTAAACAGCAAATTGCCGATATGGCGCGCGGCGTCTTAGCCCAGACGCGGGAACAGCGGCTCGCCCTTCTCGACAGGCTGACCGCCGGCAAGCAGGCCCCAAACGCAAATGCCCTTGAGGTCGTCGCTCGCGGCCTCGTCCTCGCAGGACAGGCGGCGCAGGACCTCGGCAGAGGTCTGAGGCATGAGCGGCATCAGCAGGTGAGCGGCGATGCGGATGGCCTCGAGCAGGTTGTAGATCACAAATGCCAGCTCGTCAGCCTTGGCCTCGTCCTTGGCAAGCGCCCAGGGCTCAGAGTCCTCGATGTAGTGGTTGGCGGCATGGATGAGCTCCATGACCTCGTCCTTAGCTCCACCGTAATCGAGCACGTCCATCTTGGCCATGTAGCGCTCGACCAGGCCATCGGCGATCTTTGCCAGCGGGTTTTCGAACGCATCGAACGACGCGGGCTTGGCGGGCGCGCAACCGTCAAAGTACTTGCCGCTCATGTTGAGCGAACGCGAGATAAGGTTGCCCCAGCTGTTGGCCAGGTCGGCGTTGTAGACCTGCTCCATGCGATCGAAACTGATGGCACCGTCGGTGCCGGGGACGACGTCGGTCATGAAGTAATAGCGATAGCCCTCGACGCCCAGCATGTCGATAACGTCCTGCGGAGCGATGGCGTTGCCGCGGCTCTTGGACATCTTTTCGGCCTTGCCGGTCTCGGCATTGCGCACGGTCAGGAAGCCATGGGCAAAGACGTGCTCGGGCAGGGCCTCACCGATGGCCATGAGCATGGCGGGCCAAATGACGCAGTGGAAGCGGATGATGTCCTTACCCACGATGTGGAACTGCGCGGGCCAACGATAGGCCAGCTCGGCACGCGCCTCGTCGGTGTCGACGCCGTAGCCGACGGCCGTCATATAGTTGAGCAGCGCATCGAACCACACGTAGGTCACGTGACCCTCGTCAAACGGGACCTGAATGCCCCAGTCAAAGCTCGTGCGGCTCACGGAAAGGTCGTTAAGGCCGCCCTCGACAAAGCTGCGCACCTCGTTCATGCGGAACGCAGGCTCAACAAAGTCGGGGCGTTCGTCATAGAGCTTGAGCAGCTTGTCCTGGAAAGCGGAAAGCTTAAAGAAGTAGGACTCCTCCTGCACGCGCTCAAGCGGACGGTGGCAGTCGGGGCACAGGTGCTGGCCGACGCTGCCGTACTCCTCGTCGCCCTTCTGGACCTGCGTATCGGTGAAGTAGGTCTCGTCAGGCACGCAATACCAGCCGTCGTAGCTGCCCTTATACAGGTAACCGGACTCCTTCATGCGCTCCCACAGGTACTGCACGGCATGATGCTGGCGCGGCTCGGTGGTACGGATGAAGTCGTCGTTGGAAATCTCGAGTTTGCTCCAAAGCTCCTTGAAGTGCGGGGCCTGGCTGTCGGTCCACTCCTGCGGCGTCATGCCATGCTTGGCTGCGGCCTCGGCGACCTTCTCGCCATGCTCGTCCATGCCGGTCAGGAACTTGACGTTATAGCCGGCGGAGCGGCGATAGCGAGCCTGAACATCGGCGATGATGGTGGAATAAGCCGTGCCCAGGTGCGGATCGGCGTTGACGTAGTAGATGGGCGTCGTGATAAAGAACGAAGGCTTGCTTTGATCCATGGGGTTTGTCCTCCAGAAAAACGTTGCATACAGGGGATGATTCTAGCGCAAGGGCTGGATATCCTCCATCTATTGCATATCGAGCACCATGGCATAGACATCGCGCTTGCGGCGCGAATACTTCTGAGACAGGCGCTTGGCCACCGCAGAGGCGGGCTCCCCCTCCTCGAGTGCGGTGCGGATATCCTCGCGCAGGGCCTCGTCGGGATCCGCTGCCGCGGCGCCAACCGGCACGATGCCGGCCTCCTCATCCTCGCTCGGCGGCGCGATGACCAGCGCAATCTCGCCCTTTACCTCGCCGCGAGCACGCAGCTCCTCGGCAAGCTGGGCGGCGGGTCCGCGCAAGACTTCCTCGTGCAGCTTGGTGAGTTCGCGGCAGACGGCAACCTCACGCTGGGGAAAGACCTCCACCACGGCCTCAAGCGTCGCCACGACGCGATGTGGAGACTCGTAGAAGATGAGCGCGCCGGGCACCACGGCAAGGCGCTGCAAACGGCGCACGCGGTCGCCGTGCTTTCGGCCCAAAAAGCCCTCAAAGAAAAAATGCTCGCAGGGAATGCCGGACGAAACGAGCGCCGTGACGCAAGCAGAGGGCCCGGGAATAACTTCGACGGGCACATCGGCCTCACGCGCCGCCTCGACCAGCGCCTGGCCGGGATCGGACACGCTCGGCATGCCGGCGTCCGAGGCAAAGGCGAGGGTCTCCCCCGCCAGCAGACGGTCGACCAGGCCGGCGGCGCGGCTGGCGATCACATTCTCGTCGCAACGGACAAGCGGCTTGGAAATGCCCAGGTGCATCAGCAGCTTTGACGTCACACGCGTGTCTTCGCAGCAGATGACATCGGCAGCGGCAAAGGCCTCGCCAACGCGCGGGGACAGGTCGCCCAGGTTGCCGATGGGCGTGCCGACCACATAGAGTTTGCCCGTATGGGCGCTGTTTTGCGTCATATCAACCTATTCAATCATGCCGCGCTCGAGCGTACCGAGCGCCGCGCGGGCGTCCCATGCTGCAATGCGCTTCTCGGTCTTCCACGTTTGGAAGAACCAACCGGCAGCCGGCGCAAACGAAGCCAGCTGGTTGGCGATAAACACGCGCTCGTAGGCATTGCGGCCCTCGGGCGTAACCGACGAGTTGGCAAAGATCGCCGCGCCCGACCATTCGCCCACCAGCACGGGGAACCCTGTCGAAATCGCTTCTTTAAGCTCGCGCTTGTTACGCGAAATCGCCGTCGTCAGCCCGCGGGGGCTCGTGATGTCAAGCGCATACTCGTCGCGGTAATGGTACAGGTGAAGGTCCATGTAGACGTTCTTGTACTTGGCGCCGCGCATAAAATGCTTCCACTCGCTGGGATGACCCGACGACGAGAAGACGACGATCTTATCCTCGGGCATATACGAACGGACGAGCTCATAGGCATCGCGATAGAAATTGCGCAGGTAGTGGGCCGGAATGCCATCCGTCATGGCAAAAAGACTCTTGCGGACACTCATCTGCGGCGTATCCAGCAGCTCAATGCCCAGCAGGCTCTCGGCCTCGCCGTAGCGATCGGCCAGGCGCTCGAGCACGTCGAGTGCCACATGACGGCCGTTGGTGGACGAATGCCACTCGGCAACAGCCTCTGGCGTGGTGGGCGAATCATTGGAATCGCCCTGGCCACCGGGCACAGTCGCCAGATCGAGCAGCACGCGGATGTCATACTTGGCAGCCCACTCAATTGCACGGTCGATGTAGTCGACAACCGAGATGTAGGACGCATCGGACTCCTGCGAACCAAAGGCATACCAGGGCACCGGCAGACGCACGGCATTGAGGCCGATCTGCGCCATGCGGCGAAAATCGTCCTCGCTCACAAACGTCTCGTAATGACGGCGCATGCGCTCATTATAGGCGGCGGTGCCCATGGCCTCCTGCAGCTCGGCCGCGTTGGATGCACCGGTCGCCGCGTATAGCGACGGGGTCACCCAAGGCTCGGGAATAAACCAGCCAGAGAGATTAACGCCGAGTATCCTCTCCATCACTGCCCCCTTCGGATCGTGCAGGTCGAGCCTGCATCGTATTGCATAGGAAAAGTATCGTTTTGAGTATACCCGCGCGTGCGGACAGACGACCGAACGGTCTGTAAAGTGGCGCAAAAGCGG
>CALKBB010000211.1 GCA_937989795.1 uncultured Collinsella sp.
AGCACCGGGTCGCCGTCAAGCCACACCGTGCACAGACCGCAGTTGGTGGTCTCGCAGGCGCAGCGCACCGATGCGCAACCCTGCTCGCGCAAAAGCGAAAAAAGCATGGTATCGGGGGCAATCTGGACCTTGACCTTGCGGCCGTTGAGCGTAAAGGAAAGATCGATGAGCTTGGCAGCCATTAGCGCACCTCACTAGAATCGACGCCGGGCACGCGGCGGCAGGAATACTCGTCCGTGGCAAACTTAGGAATCTGCACGGTCTCGAGCTCGCGGGCAAGCGCGGCCGAAAGCTCGATGCCGGCGGCGCGGCGCACGGCTTGAATCGCAAGCGGCGCCGAGATGCGGCGGCGGTAGTCGGCCGAGCCCCACATATTGGTGCCATAGCTCAGCGCGCGTACGGACGCGGCCAGGGCGCGAAGCTCGTCCTCGGAAGGCTGCCCGGCGGTAAGGCCGCATGCCTCGCCCTGCAGCAGGGTCGCACGCAACGGGCGGGCACCCACGGTGACGTGCCAGCTGTTGTCCCACCAGGCGGCGGTGACGTTTAAGGAGGGGAAGTCGGTCGCGGCCTTGCGCACGGCCTCATAGCTTGCGCGGTAATCGTGCTTAACGACCACCACGTGCTCGATCACGTCGCGCACGTAGCCCATGTCCACGAACTCGGCGAGCGGCACGCGGCCGGCACCCGTCAGCTCAACATACGAATCGAGCGCCAGGAACGCCGAGAGCACGTCAGAGAAGCCAAAGCGACCATAGATGCTGCCGCCCACCGTGGCGGTATTGCGCAGCTGCACGCCCACGATATCGTGGACGGCGAACTCAAAGACATTGTTGACAAGCGCGTTGAGCTCGACATGGCGCTCGAGCTGGCGCAGGGTGCACATGGCGCCGATGCGAAACTCGGTCTCGGTCTCCTCGATATGATCGAGTCCACAGGCCGAAAGGTCAATCGCCGTCGCCACGCGACGCGAACCCAGGCGCATCCAGATGCCGCCGCCCACAATCTTGTTGTTGCGGTTCTTCTGTAAGAGCTCATAGGCTTCGGCCGCGTTTCCAACACGGACGTAGGTACCGAACTTGAGCACGTTCTCCCCCATCTCTCCACTTGTCCAGTACCCCTAAGTGTACCAAACGAGGGCGCACAGCCCTCGCCACCATAGAAAAAGGCTCCCAGCCGGATAGCTGGAAGCCTCATCACATGCTATGTCGAGCGAAGATTTAGCAGACGCCCTGGGCGAGCATAGCGTCGGCGACCTTCAGGAAGCCGGCGATGTTAGCGCCCATGACAAAGTTGCCCTCCTGGCCGTACTCCTTGGCGGTGTCGTCCACGTTGTGGAACATGCCGCGCATGAGCTGCTCGAGCTTGCCGTCGACCTCCTCGAAGGTCCAGGACAGGTGCTCGGCGTTCTGGCTCATCTCCAGGCCGGACACGAGCACGCCGCCGGCGTTGGCAGCCTTACCGGGCATAAAGGCAACGCCGTTCTCCTGGAAGTAAGTCGTGGCCTCGATGGTCGTGGGCATGTTCGCGCCCTCGCCAACCACCTTGCAGCCGTTGGCGACGAGCGCCTGGGCGTCCTCGAGCAGCAGCGTGTTCTCGCGAGCGCAGGGCAGCGCGATGTCGCAGGGCAGCTGCCAAACGCCACGGCCGTCGCCCTCGTGCCACACGGCGTTGGGCTTCTCGTCAACGTACATAGCGAGCGTAACGCCCTTGTCGTGGCCGGAGCGCTTCTTGTTGTAGACGTGCTCGAGCACGGTGTAGTCGATGCCGTCGGGATCCTCGACCCAGCCGTGAGTATCGGAGCAGGCCAGCACCTTGCCGCCGAGCTGGGAGACCTTCTGGACGGCGTAGATGGCGACGTTACCGGAGCCGTGAACGACGACGTTCTTGCCCTCGAAGGAGTCGCCGCGGCTCTTGAGGTACTCGTCCACAAAGTAGGCCAGGCCGTAGCCGGTGGCCTCGGTACGGGCAAGCGAGCCGCCAAAGGAGAGGCCCTTGCCGGTAAGGACGCCGGTCCACTCGTTGGTCAGGCGCTTGTACTGACCGAACAGGTAGGCAACCTCGCGGCCGCCAACGCCCAGGTCGCCGGCGGGAACGTCGGTGTTGGGGCCGATGTGGCGATAGAGCTCGGTCATGAAGGACTGGCAGAAGTGCATGATCTCGTTGTTGGACTTGCCCTTGGGGTCAAAGTCGGAGCCGCCCTTGCCGCCGCCCATGGGAAGGGTGGTCAGGCTGTTCTTGAGGATCTGCTCCAGACCCAGGAACTTGAGCATACCCAGGGTGACCGTCGGGTTAAAGCGCAGGCCGCCCTTGTAGGGTCCAATGGCAGAGTTGAACTCGACACGGTAGCCGCGGTTGACCTGAACCTTGCCCTGGTCGTCGACCCAGGGAACACGGAACATGACGATGCGCTCGGGCTCGACGAGGCGCTCCAGCAGGGCGGCCTCCTCGTACTCGGGGTGGGCGTCGAGCGCCGGCTGGATGGTGCCGAGGATCTCGGTCGCGGCCTGAATGAACTCAGGCTGCTCGGGATAGCGGGCCTTGAGCTCTTCGAGAACTTTCTGCGTGTAGCTCATGCTTCCTCCAATGATGGGAAACGAAAATGTTGGTCGCGGCACCCCATGCGCCGCGAGCTTTATCGTGTATGGATAATATCGCACTGTTGCGGCAAAGTTTCGCATAAGCCGACGAGCGGATGTTTCGTTTTGATTACGATGCAGGTAGAAGCGTTTTTGAGTGCCTGACGTGCAAAACCCGTGTTTCAAACCTGTTTCGTCCACGTGTTCCAAACCACCACATTGGGGACAGGCACCTTTGTGGTGATGTTGGTAGTTAGAGGACGAGCTGATGGTAGTCGGCGGGGGTTATGCGGCCTTCGGTGGCAGCGCGGAAGGCGGCGAGCGCATCGCCGGAGAACGGCATGACCCAGCACAGCCCGCAGCCGGCGGTGATGGAGCCGGGCAGCGGCATGATGCGCCCGGGCACACCGGCGGCAAGGCACAGCTGCTCGCATTCCATCACATCGAAGGTGCTATCGAACGAAACGATGATCTTGCGTTCATGGTCGAGAGCATCACCGGACAGGCCTTCGCGGTGTGCATCGCGATACGCCGCGGCGGCCGCTTCCTCTTCCGCAGTATGTCCACAGCCACCGCAACCGCAGGTACAGGGTTCGGACCCGTCGCAAGTGCAAGGCTCTCCCGTATCGGGGCAAATATCGTGAGACATGGCATCTCCCATCGTCTAGGCGAGCAGCTCGGCTGCCGAAAACTCCTCGGGTGTATTGACGTTCTCGAAGCAGAGCGTCGAGCCCGCGACCTTAACGATCTGCGACTCATCCATATAACCAGCCTGAACGCGATTGATCAGGCAGCGAATGCGCTGGCGGTCGCAGGCGAGCAGCTCTTGGGCAACCGGCGCACACGCGTCACGGCGCCAGACGGCACAAAGCGGCTCAATCCCCCGCTCCTCGCGCGGCACGCACACGTCGAGCGTCTCGGCCTCGACACGATCGGCAAGCGCGCCGATGAGTTCCGGCGAGACAAACGGCATATCACAGGCGACGATCGCCACGAGAGGCAGCCGGGCCGCAGCCAGCGAGCTCGCGATGCCGCGCATGGCGCCCGCCGACCCCTCAAGGTCCGACACTATTCGCGGCACCAGACCGCCAAACGTGCGTTCCTCAAGATAGACAAGCTCGCTGGGGCGCGAAGTCGTCACGACCAACTCGCCGGCAACTGTCGCCAGCCGACCCAGCACGCGCTCGATGAGCAGCTCGCCGCAAAACACCATGCGCGCCTTATCGCAGCCCATGCGCGAGGACAGCCCGCCCGCCTGGACGACACAAGAAAGATCGGCACGTCTTACGGTAGTCATACGGCAAAACACCTCCATCGGCATGCTCGAAACCCGGTGCACGATGCTAACTACAGCCGCCGAAATAGCGGCGCTACGAAAAACTCGTGCAAAAAACAAAACAGCGCCTTTGCGGCACGCAGCAAGACCGCGAGCACAAAAGCGCTGGTAGCGTATGGCGGGAACGTATGTGAATCGAACACATCCAAGACGTTTTGCACGCCTCGCAACGGTTTTGAGGACCGCGGAGCCCACCGGAGCCCATCCGTTCCCAAGTGCGGCGGTATTTTACCAAACCGAAACGGCCCCATCCCAAAAAGACGAACAAGAAGTTGCGGTGGAATAGTTCCTGTATTTGCTGCCAAAGCCTCCAAATAGGAACTATTTCACCGCAACTGAGGAGGCGGAAGCGAGTGACCGGCCTAGCGTAGGGAGCGCAGGCCGCCGGCTTCCTTGTCGAGCACCGTAAAGCGCACGGCATCCAGGTGCTCCAAGATGCTGATGGCACGTTTGCGCGACACACCCAGGGCCTCGCGCAGTACGCTCGTGGTGGCAGCACCGCCGGCATCGGCGATAGCGGCGGCAACAAGCTCGCGCGCATGGGCCTCGGCGGCAGCGGACAGGGCAACGTCGCGCTCGACCTTCACGATGGAGCGGTTGAGCGAAAGCTCGCGCAGGGCACGCGTCATGGTGTCGCGATCGAGCTGCAACTGCTCGCCCACCTCGGGCAATGTCGGTGCATCGAGGCCGGCTTCGTCCAGCAAGGCAACGATACGTTCGCAGGCCTCGCGCACCACACGCGCCGCGGCGGCAGCGGAGTGCGGGTCGAACACCTCGGCGCCCTCGGAGGCACACACGCCACGCGAGCAGCCCTCGGCAATCAGAGCCGCGGCAACGGCTTCATCCGCAGCGGGCCAGGCGGCATGGGCAACGGCGCCGGGCGTAAAGCCCGTCTCCTTGGGAGACGCCGCGTGCATGGCTGACAGGGTCGCCGCCAGTGCATCCATCGCAGCGTCGAGCACCACGGCGTCCGCCAAGTAGTCCGCATCACCCACAGCAAGCTTGCGAACAGAGCCCTGCGACACCAAC
>CALKBB010000212.1 GCA_937989795.1 uncultured Collinsella sp.
AGGCGGCGCCGTTCTGCCGGGTCGTTGACGATGAGCGCCTCCTCGAGCGGCACTACGCCTGCATCGTCCTCACCACTCGGTACCGGCATACTGCGATGCAGGTCGTCGTTGAAGCGCAGCGACTCCAGCGCAGACTCTTTCAGTCCCTCGCCAAACACCGCGCTGCGGACCGATAGCAGAACCACCAGCAACGGGCCCCACAGCGGCACCAGCGCTATCACAGCCAGCATATGCCCGCGCACCGGCAGCAGCCCCAACTTCATAAGCGTCCACAATACTAGGCAAACCAGCACATGAATCAGCAGCAAGACGGCAGCAACGACAAGCGAGATCAAGCGACATCCCCCTCGCCGTCACCGGTGTCGGCAATGTGTTGCAACAGCGCCACAATGTCCTCGCCGTCGACGAGCTCCACCGCAATCTGCTTCGCGCTCAGGCGCTCGCGGATAATGGGCAGGTCGCACGCCTTTGCCTGGCGCATGAGCAGGTAGAGCACGTCACCATCGACCAGGCCCGCCGCATCGCTCTCGCGGATTGCCGACCCAATTGCGCCCACCAGCTCGCCGACAGGCTCCATGCCCGGCACCACGCGCAGGAGCAAAAAGCTCCCCATCTAACCGTCTGCCAGCGCCTGCTCGGCCGCGAGCTCCTGGCCAAAGGCCGCCTGCTTAAGCACACAAGTGCCATCGACGCAGCGCTTATCCTGCGCCACTGCCTCATAATCGAAGGCACGCCCCAGCGCGCTTTCGACCAGGCCGCACAAGATACGGAACAGGTTTTGATAATAGAGGGTCATTTGGTTCTGGGCCGCGCAGCGCACAAAGATCAGCACGGCGGGTGCCCCGTCGCGCTAAATCGTGTATCCAAACATGGGAAGCCCCGGCGTCAGCTCGCGATTCACCCACAGGCTCGAACGACCCTCCCCGCCCAAAAGGGGCGCAAGCTGATCAAGCGAGATCGAGCGCGGGGCATCTTCGGCAATCACGGGACTCGCCGCCACCAGACGTGCAAACGCCCCGCCCGAAACGTGATAGATCGCCACCGAATCGTTTTCGAGAATCTCACCCATGAGCTCGCAGCACTTACGATAGATGTCGCGTGGGTTGAGCACGTCGAGCTCTTGCGTCACGGCAAAGATCTTGCCAAAGCTATCCTGACGCCCCACAATCTGGCGCTTGTATGTGCGCTTGTCCTCGATGGCATCGTGGTAGAGCTGCGTAAGAAACGTATTGCGGTTGCGCACGAGCTCGTTTTGATCGCGCTCCACCCTAATGGCCTCGCTGTTACGCAGCTGCACATAGCCGCACACGGCGCCCACCTCAAAGTACGCGATAAACGGCAGCCAGTTGGAAGGCTCGTAGAACAGGCCCTGGAAGGTATAGCCATACTGGGTAAAGTAGCTCACAGCCAAACCCACCGATGCCAGTAGCGCCGCAACCAGACCAAAGTCCAGGCCATACAGCGTGCCGATGAGCACGACGTAGAGCAGGCGATAATCGAGCACGTTGAGCTGCGCCGATTGGGAGAACAGATGCTCCAGAACCTCGAACAGGACCCAGGCAACGCCCGTCTCCAGGCATTTAATAGGCAGCGTGTGCATTTGGATGCGGTCGATGGCGGCGCGCAAGGGGTTGACCTTCCCTGCGCGGCCAGCATCCCAGCGAGCCTGAATGGTCGAGAGGTCGCGCAGCAGATCGTAGCACTGAAACCAGCCATAGCGAACACGAACGATGTCGCTGACGGGCAGGACATAGCCGGCAGAATCGCCATAGGCAACGGCAAGGTCGGGGAACACCGCCTTGAGGGCCTCGCCCACCTCACCTGAGGTGTGATGGAAGGTATCGGCAACGTCGAGCGTCTCAAAGGAGGCATCCCAGCTGTCGAAGATACGGCGTACCAGCACCGAAAGCTCCTCGGCACACAGCAGGGGAAACGCCGCATCTTGCGCGCCCTGCAGAGCGACCGATCCGGTTGAGCACGCGTCGAACAGCGGCACCAAAAACGGGTCCTCCAGTGCGGCAGACGCGGTATACAGGAACGGCACGCGCAGGATCTTGGTTTGAACACCCTCGCGAGCAGCGTAGTAGCGGCACAGGTCGTTGGCTGCGCGCGCGATAATGCCCTTGCCCGTTCGCCCCGCGGCGTCGGGGGCACCCTCGGCACCCGCGGGCCCCGC
>CALKBB010000213.1 GCA_937989795.1 uncultured Collinsella sp.
GGTGGGCCCGCAGATCGCGGCGCACATCACTACCGTCCGCGGCGTTGGCTATCTGTTTAAGGACTAGCTTTTCACCACAAAGGGGACAGGCACCTTTGTGGTGGTTTTGCCGCATGCGTGGATCCCTTTCGAGTTTGCAGCAGAACTTAAGCCTTCCTAAAAGATTGCGTTCTCATACACGTTCGCCCGCATATTGGGGTACAACTCAACGTGAACAATGATGGCCCGCCACATGTTTGGCGGGCCTTTGGGTATTTGACGAAAGGATCGCAGCCATGAGCGAGAACGATTCCCAGCGTCCCCAGGATGCGGGCAACGCTGGCGAGACCCAGCAGCAGCCGCGTGTGCAGGTGGAGTCGACGCCTGCCGACGGCAACATTCCCTACGTGCAGGCCTACGACACGCAGACCGGCAAGCCGCTGGGCGGCCAACAGGTCGTGAACAAGCACACGGTGGTCAAGACCAAGACCAAAAAGCTGCCGATCTTTATTACGGCGCTCGCCGGCTGCGCATGCGGTGCCCTGCTGGTCATCGCGCTCATTATGAGCGGCACGCTCAACATTGGCGGCGGAAAGAATGCCGTGACGGCGGGCGCTTCGGGTTCGTCGACGCAAAAGATTACGATTGATTCCGAGGACACCACGCTGGCCGAGGCCGTTTCTGCCAAGGCGTTGCCCTCCGTCGTTTCCATTACCGCCACCTCGAGCGGTAGCCAGGACAATACGCTTTCGCAGTCTGCCGACGAGTCGGATGGTTCGGGCAGCGTCGGTTCGGGCGTTGTGCTCGATACCGAGGGCCACATCCTCACCAACAACCACGTGGTCGATGGTTACGACCAGTACGTGGTGACCATGGACGACGGAACCACGTACGAGGCCGAGTTCGTGGGCAACGATGCTTCGAGCGACCTAGCCGTCATCAAACTCAAGGATGCTGACGCCTCCAAGCTCACGCCGATTGAGATTGGTGATTCCTCCAAGCTCAACGTGGGCGAGTGGGTCATGGCAATCGGCTCGCCGTTCGGCAACGAGCAGTCTGTCTCCACCGGTATCGTCTCGGCGCTCTACCGCTCTACGGCCATGAGCTCTACCAGCGGTAATACCATCTATGCCAACATGATCCAGACCGATGCCGCCATCAACCCGGGCAACTCCGGCGGCGCGCTCGTCAACGACAATGGCGAGCTCGTGGGCATCAACTCGCTCATCGAGAGCTATTCGGGCTCCAGCTCGGGCGTGGGCTTTGCCATTCCGGTTAACTACGCCAAGAACATTGCCGACCAGATCATCGACGGCAAGACGCCGGTGCATCCGTACATGGGCGCCACGCTTTCGAGTGTCAACGCGCTTAACGCCCGCACCAACAAGCTGAGCACAGACAGCGGCGCGTATGTGGCGAGCGTCGTTGAGGATGGCCCTGCCGCCAAGGCCGGCATCCAGGAGGGCGATGTCATTACCAAGCTGGGCGACGACGAGATTACGAGTGCCGATGGCCTGATCATTGCGCTGCGCAGCCACGAGGTGGGCGAGAAGGTCGAGATCACGCTCATGCGCGGCAAGGACGAGAAGAAGGTCACGGTTGAGTTGGGCTCTGACGAGGAGCTGCAGAGCCAGCAGCAGGACGACAGCGCGACCGACACCGGCAATGGCGGGATTACCGACGAGCAGTTGCGCCAGTACCTGGAGGAGCTTTTGGGCCAGCAGGGTCAGGGTCAAGGCTACGGTCAGGGTTTCTAACGGGCCGTATTGCACATATCGAAGCCAGAGGGGCTGTCCCATCAACGCGGGACAGCCCCTCTTTTCTTATTGATCCGTTGGGGACGGGGAAACGGACCATTTAGAGCTGATAAGAGCATGGTTTGATTGCGCAATCCACCCCGGTCCGGCCGCTGCCGATTCGGTGCGGTTTGAGACCGCTATTCGGCCCCGTTGCGACCGGTGGTACTCTAGTACCCGTTTGAAATCGAGCGAAGGAGTGCCGCTATGGAGCAATCGAGCCTGTTTGGTGACGGCGTGGACATCGATACCGAAACGCCCGCGAGCACGGATACCGCTGCACCGGCCGGCGCCC
>CALKBB010000214.1 GCA_937989795.1 uncultured Collinsella sp.
GATTGGTCAAAATAGTTTGACTATTAGCGGCTAAAATCGCCCGGCGCTAACATCGGCAAACTGCCCAAGCATGCCACCTGTGGCTACAAGCACGCTTTCGGCGCTCGTGCGATAGCCAAACTCCCAGTGATAGGAATCGTGCAGCGGGAACGGCCGGCTCGACAGCGGCCCGCAATGCATATGCGTCAGGGCAAACGGATCACCCAAGAAGTCCACGGCAACCGCACCGGAATCACCGGCATTGCCATACCAAACGCGCACGCCATCCCATACTACCAGGCATAGCGTGCAGGCAAACGAAGTGATATCGGCAGCGGGCTGATCGACGGCCACGTCTGCGACCGCACGAAGCGCACGCTCAAACACGCCCTTAAGGGCAGAGGCATCACCCGGCACGAGCTCGCCCCGACGATACGCCTCGGCCGCGGCATCGACGGCAGCTTCGCTGGCAAGGTGGGCACCTTCGCCGCTCAAAATCATGGATGGCATACCGCCCGCGACGACGGCGACGATCGCCTGGCGAGGCGCCGCGTCAATCACCGAGCCTCCGCCGTCCGGACCACCATCCCCCGCCGCGCCGAACGCGCGAGGCGGCTCGACCACCTGCACGCAGCAATGCTCCCGATTTCCGCACCCCTGCAACTCATGCCTGGCACCTGCTACGCTCGCCTCGTAGTGAATCAACATCTCTGCTCCTTATCGTCCACACCAGCTGGGCGCGGCGGGCTCTGGTCCGTCCGGCGCCGCGTCCAGGGCTGCTTCCGCGGGCTTGGACCGCCCGCTTTGTCGCCGACAGCCTGGCAGCAAAACGGGCGTTTCGGTCGCACTCGGTTCAGCTGAACACGGGGCCGAAACGCCCCCGCAGACGAATCGCAGCGCAGCAGCGCCGACGGCGCGTATACAATGGTGCGCGTCCTTTTACGCCGACACCGGGAGTAGACATGCTGCTCGCTATCGATATGGGAAACACGCAGACGGCCATGGGCCTGTTTGACGGAGACGAGCTGGTGCAGTCGTGGCGCATGCCCACCGACCGCTCCTATACCGCCGACGAGATCCATGTGCGCCTGATGGGTTTCTTTAAGATGTACGGCCTTTCGCTCGATGCGGTCGACGCGATCGCCTTTGCGGGCGTGGTGCCGCAGCTCTCGCGCGAGTGGCACGCCGTGGCCAACCGCATCGCGGCAGACGCCATCGTCATTGGGCCGCAGACGGCGGACGTGACCAAGCTGCGGGCGGCACGCCCCCAGGCCGTTGGTGCCGACCGCATCGCCAAC
>CALKBB010000215.1 GCA_937989795.1 uncultured Collinsella sp.
TGGGCGCCGCAGCCTACCCCGAGGGCCACATTGCCTGTGAGGATCTCAACCTCTCGGTCGAACACCTCAAGCAAAAGCAGGACGCCGGCGCGAGCTTCTTTGTGACGCAGCTCTTCTTTGATAACGAGTGCTTCTACCGTTTTCGCGAGCTTGCCGACAAGGCCGGCATCACCGTGCCCATTACCGCGGGCATCATGCCGTTTATGGGCAAGTCGCAGATCAGCCGCATGGTCTTTATGTGCGGCGCGTCGCTGCCCTCCCCCGTCATCAAGATTCTCGCCAAGTACGAGAATGACCCCGAGAGCCTGCAGGCAGCCGGTGTAGATTATGCCGCCCGCCAGCTTTGCGACCTCAAGGAGCACGGCGCCGACGGCCTGCACCTGTACACTATGAACCGTCCTGCGATCGCCGCGACCATTATGGAGCGCCTGGGGTAATGGAAAAACCGCACATCGATACAACCGCTGTCGAAGTGCCGGCCGACCTTGCGTCGCCGGCGCTTTACCGTGTCGATGCTGCGCACCATCCCCGTGTCGACCGTGCCGAGATGCTGCGGTATCTGGGTTACGGCGGCCAGCAGATTGAGCCCGAGCTGTCGCAGCGTATTGAGCTTGTGGTCGAGCGTCTGGAATTGGACATTGAGCCCCGTGGCGTGCGCCGCGTATTTGCCATCGATGCCACGGGCGTGGACGAGCAGGGCAAGCCTTGCATCCGTCTGGTCGGCACCAACGTTGAGCTGCGCGGTCGTGATATCTATCGACATCTCAAAGACGCCCGCTTTGCCGCGCTCATGGCATGCACCCTCGGCATGGACGCCGAGCGTCGCCTGCGCACCACGGGAGCCCAACATCCCCTGGAGGGCGCCGTGCTCGACGCCGCGTGCTCCGCTTACGTGGAAGCCGCCGTTGAGCAAATGGACCAGCAGGTCAAGACGGACGCCGCCGTTCATGGGCTCGCCGGCAACTGGCGCTTTAGCCCCGGCTACGGCGACTGCCCGCTTACGGCACAGCGCTCGATCGTGGATGCGCTCAACGCCACGCGGCTCATCGGGCTTACCGTCACACCCACCAGCCTGCTCATGCCCACCAAAAGCGTGACCGCGGTGATCGGCCTGTTCGATGGCGAGGTCCACGACGCCCAAAGCCGCCCCACCTGCAATATCTGCCGCATGCGCGAGAACTGCCGCTTCCGTGCCGCCCACACCACCTGCTATTCGCATTCTGAATAAAATGTCAATTGATGGCACGGTATCGAGGGAATCTCATCCGTATGTAAGCGGATGTCCTCACAAACAAGTACCATTAGATGCCAAATAACAACTATCTGAAAGCCAGTACATGCACAACATTCTGCAGTTCTCGCCACAACTAACCGCGCTTGAGTTTTTTTCAGGCATTGGCTTGGCTCGTGCCGGCATGGCAAAAGCCGGAATCAAAACAATCTGGGCAAATGACATAGACCATACTAAATGCGCCATGTACAGCCAGTGTTGGGGCGATGAACATCTAGTCGAGCAGGATGTTCACACACTCGACCCCGACCTAATACCCCAAGCCGACATCGCATGGGCGTCAAGCCCTTGCACAAACTTATCTCTCGCGGGAAACAGGGAGGGACTTATCTCTGGCAAAGAGTCCAGTGCGTTCTTTGGCTTTATTAAGGCCATCGAAGGAATGAGCGATCGTGCCCCGCGGGCACTTGTTCTCGAAAATGTCATCGGCCTTGCCACGTCTAATAACAGTGATGACTTTAGACTCGTTTGCCAGGAATTTAATCGTTTAGGCTATTCATGCGACGCCTATTTTATCGATGCACGGCACTGGCTTCCCCAGTCACGCCCCCGCATGTTTGTCGTCGGATTAAAAAACCCTCTTCCCAACAGCCGACTCGATTCCTCGCTTCGACCTGAAAAGGTCTCCTGGATTCACTCCGACCCTTCACTCATTACGCACGTCTCTCACCTAAACGAACCGAGCCCACTTCGCATGAGGGGCCTTGCAACGGTTGTTGAAAATATTCCCGAGGACGACAAGCGTTGGTGGAACAAAAACCAAGTGCAAGCATTTATCGACTCACTTGCACCGCATCAAGCAGAGCGCCTTCAGCGCTTCTTAAATGCCAAAGAAAAAATTGTTCGCACTGCTTACCGTCGCACGCGATCGGGCGTTGTGCGCTGGGAAATCCGTGAAGAAGAAATTGCCGGATGTCTAAGAACGGCTCGCGGCGGCTCATCAAGACAGGCAGTCGTTATATGCGAAAACGGAAAAATAGAAGTTCGCTGGATGACTGGAACTGAATATGCCCGTCTCCAAGGTGCTGACTCATGTCAGTTTAGCGGCTTCTCGGATGCTCAGATTCGCTACGCATTCGGCGATGCAGTTGCCGTGCCAGTTGTCACTTGGCTTATAAAAAATGCAGTCAAACCCGCGCTTATGTCTTCAAGGAACGGAGTGAACAATAATGGAAATGACCAATTGCTCCTTGAGCGAGCCCGATAAAGGTATCTTGGATGCCATTGAACTCTGGTACGAATCCAAGCGCAACAAGCGAGGCAATGTCAACCGTAACGTTATGGCGGTTGGCATAGGCATAAGCGAGCTGCTGCAAAACCGTTTTCCGCTCACCGACGATTATGTGCAATCGGACAAGGGGAGCCAAGTACGAGGCCTAAGTGGAGCATGCATCAAAACAGTTTTAGCCAGACATGGGGAAACGCGTGCCTTCGCGTCAGAGGGCGGCAGAACCTCACGCGGCACACTCCCGATGGCGCTTGAGCTTGCCACAATTATCAACTCTGCCCTACCCAGTGACATTTGCGAAGACACTCGTCTTGAAGCTGCGAATGCAATCGCCAATTTCTTCGTCGAGCGAATCCAGGTCGATTTCTTTAACCGGCAGAGAATCAAAGTCGAAATCGATCTTCAAAAACCAATTTCTGTCATTGTCGATGATATCCTAGCCGAAGCAAGCCTACGGTCCGATAAGCCAACGGGTACCGTCGCACAGCACCTGGTAGGTGCAAAACTTGAGATGTTATTTCCAACCATAGAAATCGGAAAGGACAACTCAAACGCCGCCGACCAGCAGACAGACCGTTCTGGCGATTTCCAAATCAATGATGCTGCATTTCATGTGACTGTATCGCCAATGGCCAAATTGACCGATCGATGCCGAGATAACATTCGAAATGGCATTCGGCCCATCGTCGTTGTCCCCCACGATAAAGTTTCCTTCGCTTACGGACTGTTCGAAAGTGAGGGACTCGGCAATCGCGTACAGGTTATCGCGCTCGAATCGTTTATCGGCATCAATATTGAAGAGTTATCGTTCTACAAGCGAGGCCTAATTCGATTAAATGTCGCACGGCTTCTTGCCCACTACAACAAGCGAATCGAAGATATCGAGCCCGACAAATCTCTTCAAATAGAAATTCCTCAGTGGGCTCTAGACGAAATGGATGCACATGGCGAATAGCTCAAACATACTTATCACTCATGATTCTGACGGCACTGCATTGGCGGCACCCGTTGATGCCGCACGTCGCAACGGTGCCACGTACAAGACGCGCACGATCGACGATCTGCGCATTAAGGACGATCGCCTGCGTGCGGCCATCGAGGGCACGGGACACCTGCTGTTCGACGGCGGCATGGGCACCATGTTGCAGGCCGCTGGCATGAAGGCGGGCGCCCTGCCCGAGCTGCTCAACTTTGAGGAACCCCAGGTTATCACCGATATCCAACGTCAATATGTCGAGGCCGGCTGCGACGTGATCACCGCCAACACCTTTGGCGCCAACGCCCACAAGCTCGACGGTGCCGCCACCGTGGCAGACGTCTTTGCCGCGGCCGTCACCTGCGCCCGCGAGGCCGGTGCCCGCTACGTCGCCGGTGACATCGGCCCCATCGGCGCGCTGCTTCGCCCCTTGGGTACCCTCAGCTTCGACGAGGCCTACAACCTCTTTGCCGAGGAAGTGCGTGCCGGCGTCGATGCGGGCGTGGACCTCTTTATTATCGAGACCATGACTGACCTTGCCGAGATCAAGGCGGCGGTCCTCGCCTGCCGCGAGAACTCCGACCTGCCCGTCTTTGCCACCATGACCTTTGAGGAAGACGGTCGCACCTTCCTGGGCACGAGTCCCGAGGTTGCCGCCATCACGCTCGATGCCATTGGCGCCGACGTTTTGGGCATCAACTGCAGCCAAGGACCGGCCGAGCTCCGAGGACTCGCCGCGCGTATGCTCACCGTTACCGACAAGCCCATTATGGTGCAAGCCAACGCGGGACTGCCCCACGTGGACGATGACGGCAATACCGTCTTTGATATCCAGGCCCCCGAATACGCCGAAGCCGTCGCCGGCATGATCGCCGACGGCGTGAGCGTCGTGGGCGGCTGCTGCGGCACCACGCCGGCGCACATGGCGGCCTTGCGCACGCTTATCGATAACCACACGCCCAGCCCGCGCCGCCGCAAGCCCAGCATGTCGGTCACGAGCGCCCAAACGGTCGTGGACCTTCCCTGCGACGGCCACAAGATCGCCGTCATCGGCGAGCGCATCAACCCCACCGGCAAAAAGCGCCTGCAGCAGGCCCTGCGCGACGGCGACCTGGACTACGTCGTGAGCCAGGGTATCAGCCAGCAGGAACAGGGCGCCGACATCCTGGACGTTAACGTGGGCCTGCCCGAGATCGACGAGGTCAAGATCATCCAACAGGCCACCGAGCAGCTCCAGGGCTCCACGTTGCTGCCGCTGCAGATCGACTCCACCGACCCCGCAGCCGTCGAGGCCGCCGTGCGCCGCTACGCCGGCAAGCCCATCATCAACTCGGTCAATGGCAAACAGCAGATCATGGATGAGATCTTCCCGCTGGTCGCCCACTACGGCACCAACGTTGTCGGCCTTACGCTCGACGAAGGCGGCATCCCCGATACCGCCGAGGCTCGCTTCGCCATCGCCGAGCACATCGTGGCCGAGGCTGCCCGTTACGGCATCGGCCCGGACCGCATCCTCATCGACTGCCTGGTCATGACCGCCTCGACCAATCAACGCCAGGCCGAGCAGATCCTGCGCGCCATGTCCCTGTGCAAGGAGCGTCTGGGCGTCAAGTGCGCGCTCGGCGTGTCGAACATCAGCTTTGGCCTGCCTGCCCGCCCGCTGCTGGGCTCGGTCTTTTTGGCCGCCGCTTTTGGCGCGGGTCTGGACGCCCCCATCATGAACCCGGGCTCCAAGCGCTTTATGGATACCGTCTACAGCTATCGCGTCCTGAGCGTTGAGGACGAGGGCTCGACCGGATACATCGAGCGCTACGCCGACTGGACCGATCCGTACAAGATCGCCGCAAACCCGGCAGCAGCTCAGGCCGCATCGAGTGATGCCGCGCCTGCCGCGGGCACCGCCGGCGCCGACGGCAACGACGACCCGATTCGTCGCATGGTCGTCTCGGGCCGCAAGGGCGAAATCGCGGCCGAGACCGAGCGTCTGCTGGCAGATCACGACGCCATGGACCTCATCAACAACCACTTTATCCCCGCCCTCGACGAGGTTGGCGTCCTCTTTGACCAGGGCAAGTTCTTCTTGCCGCAGCTCATGGCCTCGGCCGAGGCCGCGCGCGTGGGCTTCGACACCATCAAGCGTCTGATGCCCGCCGGCGAGATTGCCGACAAGGGCAAGATCTGCGTGGCCACCGTCAAGGGCGATATCCACGACATCGGTAAGAACATCGTCAAGATGCTGCTCGATAACTACGGCTACACCGTCTTTGACCTAGGCCGCGACGTCGATCCGCAGGAGGTGCTCAAGACCGTCAAGGAGCGCGACATTAAGCTCGTCGGCCTCTCGGCGCTTATGACCACCACGGTCGTCGCCATGGAAGAGACCATCAAGCTGCTTCATGCCGAGGTGCCGGGCGTTAAGATCATCGTAGGCGGCGCCGTGCTCACCCCCGAATACGCCAAACAGATTGGCGCGGACTACTACGCCAAGGACGCCGCCGAGAGCGCTCGTATCGCCGAAGAGGTCTTTGGACAGTAACACAACGGAAACAACCGAGCACCAAAACGTGCTGCACGCGCCACGAGACGCGTGCGGCACGTTAGAATAGACAAGACTATGCTCGTTTTGGCAGATAGGAGTGCAAGGATGGCGATCACGCCCGCAGAAATCGCGGAAACCCGCGGCATGGTTGAGGAGCAGAACCTCGACATCAGGACCATCACCATGGGCGTTTCGCTCATGGGTTGCGGTGACGAGAACCTCGACCGCATGTGCACGAAGATCTACGACCACGTGACGCACACGGCTGAGCATCTGGTCGAGACCGCCGAGAACCTCGAGCGCGAGTACGGCATCCCTATCGTCAACAAGCGCGTCTCCGTCACCCCGGTGGCGCAGATCGCCGCGTGCTGCAAGGATGAGGACCTCACCCCCATCGCGCATGCCCTCGACCGCGCGGCCGAGACCCTCGGCATCGACTACCTGGGTGGCTTCTCCGCACTCGTCCAGAAGGGCATCGGCGACGCCGACCGCCGCGTTATCCAGTCCATCCCGCAGGCGCTCGCCACCACGAGCCGCGTCTGCTCCAGCGTCAACGTCGCCAGCCTGCGCGCCGGCATCAACATGGACGCCGTGCTCATGGCGGCTCAGACCATCATCGATGCCGCTAAGCTCACGGCCGACCAGGACTCCGTCGGCGCTTCCAAGTTTGTCTGCTTTGCCAATATGGTCGAGGACTCCCCGTTTATGGCAGGCGCCGTCCACGGCGGTGGCGAGGCCGACGCCGTCATCAACGTGGGCGTTTCGGGCCCCGGCGTTATGGCCGCAGCCCTGGAGACGCTGCCCGACTCCGCATCGATGATGGAAGTCGCCGAAAAGATTAAGCAGACCGCCTTTAAGATCACCCGTGCCGGCGAGCTCATGAGCCGCGAGGCCGCCCATCGCCTGGGTGTCGAGAAGGGCATCGTCGACCTGTCGCTGGCCCCCACGCCTGCCATCGGCGACTCCGTTGCCCGCATCCTCGAGATCATCGGTGTTGGCACCTGCGGTGGCCCGGGCACGACCTGCGCACTCGCCATGCTCAACGATGCCGTCAAGAAGGGCGGCGTCATGGCCAGCTCCAGCGTGGGTGGTCTCTCCGGCGCCTTTATCCCCGTGTCCGAGGACGCCGGCATGATCGCCGCCGTCGAAGCCGGCGCGCTTTCGCTCGAGAAGCTCGAGGCCATGACCTGTGTGTGCTCCGTTGGCCTGGACATGATCGCCATCCCCGGCGACACCCCGGTCGAGACCATCGCCGGCATCATCGCCGACGAGATGGCCATCGGCGTCATCAACAACAAGACCACGGCCGTCCGCGTGATCCCCGCCATCGGCAAGGGCGTGGGCGACTGCGTCGAGTACGGCGGCCTGTTTGGCCGTGCGCCCATCATGCCGGTGAACCCCAACGCCGGCACCGTGCTTGCCCACCGTGGTGGACGCTTCCCGGCACCGCTGAACTCGCTGAAGAACTAGCTGAGGGGGACTGGCGAAGAGCCCCGGGGAGGGCAAATATATAAGGTCGCCTGCTCGGACAGTCCTGACTCGCACGGAGAGCACATTAAGTGCTCTCCGGCTCGTGCGGAACTCGCGATCGACCTTATATATTTGCCCTCCCCGGGGCTCCCGCACAACGGGACCTCAGTTGGGTTCTATCCCGTATGGCAGTCGCTTCGCTCCTGCCCGCCTTGGTTGTGAGGGCGGTTTGGCGTTGGATCGGTTCTTTCTGATATATGCTGGTTGCGGCTCTTCTTTTGGGAGGAGTCGCTTTTTTGTTGCTAGGAGGTTGGCCCGTGGCTGATGATTTGATTCGTTCTGAGCTACTTTCTGCGGATTGGAATGGCGAATGGATGCGGCTGCAAGCTGCTCGGCGGCGGGCTGATGATTCTTTTGAATGGGATAAGCGGGCTCGGCATTTTCGGCCGTTGGAGACTGCCCCTTATGCTCGGTATTTTATAAAGCTGTTGGCGCTTGAGCCCGGCGAGTCGGTGCTTGATATGGGGTGTGGGGCTGGGTCGATTGCTATTCCGCTTGCTCAGGCTGGGCATTCCGTGATTGCTGCCGACTTCTCTCCTGCCATGTTGGGCACGCTTGATGCCGGCATTGAGTACTATGGGCTCGAGGATCGCATTACACCGCTTGAGCTTGCTTGGGATGATGATTGGGATTTGGTTGGACCGGTCGCGAAAGCGGTGGATGTTGCCTTTGCCAGTCGGTCAGTTACGACGACCAATCTAAAAGGCGCGCTTGCCAAGCTCGACCGCACGGCTCGCCGGCGTTGTGCTGTCACGATGGTCGCCAACTCCAGCCCGCGCTACGACCTGCACGTGATGAACGCCATCGGCGCCTCGGTTACCTGCAGTAATGGCTTTGTGTACGCCTTCAACATCCTCATTCAGATGGGTGCGTTGCCGCAGATCACGTACTTTGAATCGCCTCGTCGCGATACCTTCGATAACCTTGAAGCGGGCGTAGCAGATTTTTCCCGTATGCTCGAGCATGGCAACGAGGATAAGGTCGACCGTCTGCGCGACTACATCGCCCAGCACATGATCGAGAATCCCCATGCCGGTGAGCCGGGCTCCAAGGGCGTGCCGCAGGGGCGCTACATGCTCGACCACGTCCGCAAGGTCCGTTGGGCGTTTATTGCATGGGAGCCGGTCTCTGCTCCCAGCTCATAGCCTGTTCGCAGCCCTCACCGCCCACTCACTCGGCATCCGCATTCTTTTTGAACTGGGCAAACGCGCTCCACACCACGCCGTTCCTGCGCTATCGTGGGACAGCTCACGTAGATTAAGGCCCCGTCGCGGGGCGCCCCATACATAGAAAGCGAGAACCCATGGCACTGACAGGAGCCCAGGTCAAGCAGCTTCGCAGCATGGCCCATCACCTCAACCCCGCCATCATCATCGGCAAGTCCGATGTCAACGAGGGCACCGTCGAGCAGACGGTCGCCTACCTGGAGAAGCACGAGCTCGTTAAGTGCTCCGTGCTCGATGGCTCCAGCCTTTCCGCCCGCGAGGCCGCCGAAGAGCTCGCCGAGCGTTGCCACGCCGAGGTCGTCCAGGTCATCGGCCGCAAGTTCTCGCTGTATCGCGAGTCCTCGCGCAAGGACATCGAGAAGATCAAGCTCGTCTAAGAGCCAATGATCCGGCGAGCCAACATATAGCAAGCTTACGGGTGCCCAAGTACTTCGGGCGCCCGTTTTTTATCGCTCGACCAGCACGCGGTTGAGCCGACCCTCCACCAAGCGCTCGTATAGACGCCGTGTCTCGGGCTCGGGCACGCCATTGACCTGCTCCCTCAGATGGTGCATATGCCCGCTGTACAGCTCGACGATATCGCGCCGCCGCCCCGTCGCACTGTAGACGCGCATGGCGCAGCGCACCATATCCTCACGCGCCGTTTCCTGCCGAAGCCCCGACTCCGCCAGCCAAATCGCCGACTGCAGATCGTTTTCCTCTAGAGCGGCATTTGCTCCCTTAATCATGCAATCGATGTACTTTGACTGCATAATGCGTCGCATACGCAAAAAGTAGGTGGGATTACAGCCATTGGGAACATACAGCGGTCCGGCATAAAGCTGCTCAATCTTAAGGCACAGCTCAACTAAATGGGGTCCGCGCGCACCCGTGCGATTTCCCAAAATCTCACGGCTTATCTGGTCAAACAGCCGTACATCGGTCTTGACGTAGTCGCCGTTGAGTCCGATGCATTCATTTTGGATGAGCACGCATGACTTGCCATCCGGCGTCGGCCCCAAAGCCGACCGCAAGCGCGATATCGTCGAGTACAGGTTGTTGCGGGCGCTATTGAACTCGGCATGGGGCCACAGCTCCATGGCCAGCGTCTCACGATCGACGAGCGCATCCATGCCCAGCGCAAGCCGCTCGGCAAGCGTCGCCGCCTTCTTGCGGCGCCACATTTTGTCCGTGATGGGAAACCCGTCGCGCTCGGCGCGAAACGCACCAAACATGCGAATCTCGATATGGTCGATGGTATCAACGGCTTTAACCTCGCCAGCCTGGAATAGGCGCTCGCTCTCCCCTTCCAAATCGTCGCGCAGCGAGTACCGCGACAGCTCGCGCACGGGAAGCTTCTTGCGTATCCTGGCCGCCGGCTCGCCCAGACAATGCATGGCAAGGCGCGCAAAGAGCCGATACGATGGCTCTAGAATCCCCGCACGATTCATGGACATCCAGGCCGCAAGATCGCTGTCTCGGCCCGCACAGGCCAAATGCAGCGCCACCATCCAGGCTTCTGCGCCACCAACCTGCGTCTGGCTTATATCGAGTAGTTCCGCTTCCTCGCGCACCGAAACCATCGAGGTGTTACGCAGATATGCCGCGCGTTCCAGCAGCAATGCGTTATCGCGCATGTACGCAATCGACTCCTCGGCAAGTTTGAGCACTTGGACCGCACGGAACTTTGCATTAACCGGCCGTCCCTCTGCCAGCGACTGCCAGCCTTCTAGCAACAGGCCAAACAGCTGAATCTGGTTGTCGCGCATGCGCACAGCAAAACGATCGAGCTCGTTGAACGCCGCGTCGTCGGTTACCGGCAAGCCGGAAAGGAGCCGCCGTGCCGCCAACACCATGCGCACCCAGATAGCCATCGCCTTAAGCCCGCGTACGTCGAGCGCCTCCCGCACCACCGTCATCTCGTCGTCGCGCTCGTCGGTTCCCGCAAACGACCCGTCAAAGAGCTCCACCAGCATACTATCGGCCCGTATAACAATCCCCGCGATGTCGAGCTCGCAGTCGTAGGCCTTGCTCGTTTTGAGCTGCTGTAGAACGCCGCCGTCATCTCCCCGCTCGGTCAGGCACCGCTTGACCTCGATATGCGCAGACAACATATCGAGTGCGGTATGGGATGTCTCGATTTCTGGCACGGCCAGGTTCGTAGGAAGCCCAAGCCCGTTGTCCCCATAGCAAACAGCCGTCAGCGTCTGGGCCACCCTCCATGAAACAGGGTCTATTTCACAGGCCGCCCGTTCGCCCCCGCGCTCGATAACCGATGCCATATAGCGAGCGAGCTTTGTATTGGACACGCTGACCGCTGCCAGATATACGCCGAGTGCCTCGGCAGGCGTTGGCTCTGGAGCCGGATCGTCAGCATCGATCGTGCCCAGCGCTGCTCGGCAGATATCGGCCCCGTGCCCCGTCAGGGCCAAATCGACCCCATACTGCCCAGCAAGTTCAAGGACCGCTTCACGGTCCAAAAAGGCGTCCGCCAGGCCCATCGCCGCATCGCATCGGCCCGCCTTAAGCAAAATCCGGGCCGCCCTCGGAACAAGTTCGGGGCGAACCTCGGCCACCAACTTACGCAAGCGCAAGCGTCCGTTATCCTCCGTGCCCAGACACGTAAAACTCCGCTCGGCGGGATCCAAGCCAAAGATCGGGTAGTCGCGTACAAAATAGGACTGGTCGACCATCGACAGCCTCACCCCGCAAGCCTCGAGTTCTGCGATATTGCCCTCGCCCATCAAAACCATGAGACATGCCACGCAAAACAGCGCATTATTGTCGAGCGAAGCCAGATCGGCAAGTGCCGCGCCATATACGTTGACAATCTCGTTTTCGAGCAGGCCGGCTACGTCGCCTTGGCCATACAGACCCGTCTGCAATGCCGAAACGAGCTCGGGCACGCCCTGCGTGAGCTGATAGAAGTCGAGCGATGTGCTGATCGAAAACGCCGATGCCCACGCCGAATACTCATAGGCATGCACCTTGAGCATCTGCGCATTGATCTTAACCGAATCGCCCAGCCCATGAATCAGCTGACGATTTGAAGGACGGCAGGAGATAAAGACCCCAACCCCCATAGCGCGCAGGCCGCGAATCCTGTCGATGAGGTCTTCGGTATCGTGCTGATCGAGGTTTGGCACATTATCAATCGCGATAAGGGAGTGCGGTTTGTCTTTGAGTTCTTCGGTAACCACCTCGAGCTGCATAAACACCTCGCGCCCAATGGCGCGATCGGCCTCGATAATCCGCACGGGGCCTCGCGTCGGGTCGCATTTAACCTCATGGGTGTACTGCAGCAGCACCGAGGTCTTCCCAAACCCGTCGGGCGCATAAAGAACCACGATGCCGGCCTTTCGGCCCTTGGCGATAAGCTCATTCATCAAGCGTTCGCGTCGCACCATATAGCCTCCGCCCAGCGGCATCAGCTCGAGGTCGTCTATACCGCTCAAATCGTTTACCATGCCCGCTCCTCAACTCGACCGTATGGACACTGTAGCCGCAAGACCATACAAGCCGCGCTATGAATAGAGCGACCTTGTGTTTTAGGTTGTCTTTTGGTACGCAAGCGGCAAGTTTTTGTACAGCGAGGGCCGATTGTTATTAATCCCCCGACTAATCGGTCTTTAAGCAGGTAAATGAGCTTGTCAGCTTGTCCCATCTAAGCGGCAGTGTAACGCAGATGAACAAGGTTCAGCCATGTCATTCAACTCGCCTAGCACCCGCTACCGTCTACGACCTTCTAGTGGCATTTTTGCATAGAATCTGATATGGAATGAATCAAGCTGTTGGACATCCGGTATTCGTCAAGCTTACGGCAAGTTTTTGGTCAAGTGGGCAAAAAGGGATAGCAAAAAGGCCCCCGCAAAGCGGAGGCCTTAGGCAAGGCTATGTCAAGCCGCAGGATTCGCGCTACTCGCAGAGCGAAAGGGCGGCCTCGTCGGCAACGACAACGCAGTTGGTGTGCAGCTGCAGGATCGAAGCCGGGCACTCGGGCGTAACCGGGCCATAGCACATGTCGTGCACGGCCTGAGCCTTGGCCTCGCCGTTGGCAACGACCAGAATCATGCGGGCATACATGATGGTCTGGGTACCCATGGTGTAGGCCTGACGGGGAACATCGTCGATGCTGTCGAACAGGCGGCTGTTGGCCTGAATGGTGCTCTCGGTGAGGTCGACGCAGTGCGTGCCCTTGGAGAAGTGGTCATCGGGCTCGTTGAAACCGATGTGGCCGTTGTTGCCAATGCCGAGCAGCTGCAGATCCGGGTAACCGGCGTCGGCGACGATCTTGTCGTACTCGGAGCAGGCAGCGGCGGCATCGGGGTTGGAGCCATCGGGCACGTGCGTGTTGTTCAGATCGATATTAATGTGATCGAAGAAGTTCTCGCGCATAAAGTAGTGATAGCTCTGGGGATCGTCGTGCGAAAGGCCACGATACTCGTCCAGGTTGTAGGTGCAGACCTCGGCAAAGTCGATATCGCCCTTCTCGTACCAAGCAGCGAGCTGCTTGTAGGCACCGATCGGGGTGGAGCCGGTGGCAAGGCCCAGCACACAGTCGGGCTTGAGGATAACCTGGGCCGAGATGATATTAGCGGCCTTGCGGCTCATATCCTCGTAGTCTTTAGCTTTAATGATCTTCATTACGCGTCCTTTCTCGTACAAGAGAGGCAAGGCTCCCTTACAAGCACTTGCCCGCGGCCCGCGTCGGCCGCAACCAACGTGTGCGGCCACCAGGGCGAGGTCGCGTAATGTATGTGTCTCGTGTCTAACCGCGTCGAGGCCCCTGCCCGTCCACGGTGACCCAAAGCTGTTTAGCCTCGGACAAATCCCATCTTGCCACGGAGGGCGTCCTCTTTCAAGGGCGCCCTCCGTAAACGTGTTTGAATTGTAGGCTAATGGCCACGTGCACTTGCTAGCGCTCGCGAGCAACGATGAGTTGGTCCATCTCTTCGACATGCACACCAACAGAGCCCTTGATACTCGAGAACTCAACGGAGTTGCACACCAAGATGGGAACCGTCACATCGTAGCCCTCGGCAGCAATTGCCTCGCGATCGAACTCGATGAGCACATCGCCCTTATGGACGATGTCGCCCACTTGCGCATGTACGGTAAAGTGCTTGCCCTCGAGCTGAACAGTGTCCAAACCAACGTGGATGAGCACGTCCAAGCCATCGACTGTGTTAAGCGCAACGGCGTGTCCCGTGGGAAAAATGGCCTCGACCTTGGCGTCTGCCGGCGCAATCACGCGCGTGCCGGTAGGCTGAATCGCCACGCCCTGGCCCAAAAGGCCGGTGGCAAACGTCTGGTCATTGACCTCGGACAACGGAATGACATCACCCGAGATGGGAGCATCCAGCGTAAGGACTCGACCACGCATACCAAAAGACCTTAGGACTTTAGTGAACATGCTCCCCCTCGGACATACCAATCAATCAAAATAACCTTGTCAGTTTACCACTTGGCACCCGTTTTTGGCCATTAGGGAAGTTCGCGCTTGACAACCTCGACGATGTCGTCGACAACGCGCTGGGTCAGCTCGTGCGTCTCGGCCTCGGCCATAACGCGGACCAGCGGCTC
>CALKBB010000216.1 GCA_937989795.1 uncultured Collinsella sp.
ACGTTGCCCTTAATATCGAGATAGCCGCTCAGGGCGAGCTGGGCCGTTGGCACCTCGCGGTAGGCGCGTAACATATCCGCCGCTGCCTCGGTCATCGGTCGGTCCTCGGACCATGCAAGCCGGACCGCAATCGCGTTGTCCTCAGGCGAATCCGTCGCAGTGCCAGACCGCTTGTCGAGCGTCCGCAGAAAGGTTTGCGCCGTGACAGCGACATCCGAATCGTCCGCATCTCGCATCTCATCTTTTTGAGACGCCACCGCCGAATCTGAGCCCGAATCGAAGGCGGCCCCAGGACGCTGCTGCCGCGCGGCGTTAAGCCCCCAAAGCACCGCCGCTATCGCCACGGTCAGGCAAGCAAACACCAGCAGCACCCCGATGGGGCGCTCGCCCTCTACAGGCTGTTGATGCCCTCGCTGATAGCGCTCCATAGATCTTGGACCTTGCCCTTAAATGCGACGATGGCAATGATGGCGATCACCACGAGCACACCGACCAGGATGGCGTACTCGGTGGTGCCCTGCGCGCTCTCCTCCCGCAGCAGTTCCTCGGCACGCTGGCGAGCGCGAATTGACTGGCAAAACGCCCAGCTCCAGACCTTGCCAGCAGCGTCAGTCATCGTGTTCATGTATTCCTCCCTACATCATCCCGCCTGCTCCCAGCAGCGGGCCCAATATGGACAGAAGCAACGCCGGCAAGATGAGCGTGCCGGTAGGAATCAGCAGCTTGACCGGCGCGCGCTCGATCTCGCGCTCGACCGCGGCGCGATGGGCCGCGCGAATCTCGCGACTTTGAGCCGCCAGCGTCTCGGCAAGCGGGGCACCGAGGGCAAGCGCCTGCCCCGCTGTGATGGCAAAGGTCTCGAGCGCCCGCACATCCAGGTCGCGCGCGGCCACCAGGAGCTCGTCCTCGCGCGTCCCCACGCCCACCTGCCACGCCATGCAGGCTTGCTCAAGGCGGAGCGCCAACGTCGATTGGCGATTGGCGCAAAAAACCTCAAGCGCCGCATCGAACGAAAGGCCAGCCGAAAGCCCCAGACGCACCACGTCGATCATCTCGGACACCTCGCCAAGCGACACCTGCGCCGTACCACCCGTGCCGAGCATGCCCTTCAACCGTGCTACCAGGGCATCGGTTACCGAGCGGGCAGCCGCAACAACCAGCAGCGCCTCGTGTTTGCAGGCCTGGGCGATCTTGTGTGCGTCTGCACGATTGAGCCCCGTCACGATAAACACGCTGAGCGCGCACAGGCACGCCGCGACCCCGACCAGGGCGCTCATAGCTCCACCCGCATAATGCGTCGGATGACCACCAGCGCGGCGGCGTTGAGGGCAAGGCCCAGCACCACGGCACCGGCACCCGCCGGCGTTGCAAGGCCGCGGCGAAAGTCGGCCGAAAGCAGCGCCAGCACCGCACACATGCCCGCCGGCATCGCCGAGACCATGTGTGCCGACATGCGAGCCTGCGATGTCTTGACGTCCAAGCGGCGCTTGAGCTCAATGCGCTCCCCCACCATACTCGACGCCTCGGATAACAGGTCGGCAAGCGGGGCACCGGTTCGCTGCGACACCTTGAGCGCCAAAGTGACAAGCGAAAGGCCGGGGGCATCGATACGGTCGAGTAGGTCATCCAGCGCATCAGTCGCCGAGACGCCGCAGTCGATCGCCGCCGCCACGCGCAAAAACTCGGTATGCACCGGCTCTTGCGCGTGAGTTCCCACAAACCTCATGCCCTGGGCCAGCGAATGACCCGAGGCGAGCGACATGGAGAGTGCCGTAAAGGCCTCGGGCATGGCTTCTTCCACATCGTGTTGCTCGCGGCGACGGTCGTAGGTGTCGCGAGCGGCGCCTACGCCAAACGGCGCGAACAGCCCCAGAACAAAGCCGATAGGCGACAGCGATACGACAGTCAGGGCAATGCCGCAGACGCCACTCGACAGCAGCAAGCATGCCAGGCGCGCCTCATCATCCTCGATGACAAGGCCAAGGCGATGTGCTGGAACCAGCGCCGCCCAGGAGCGGGCGATCTTTTTTAGCAGGTCGTTATCTACCAGCCCGCGCGGCAGCTTCTCGGCAACCGATTC
>CALKBB010000217.1 GCA_937989795.1 uncultured Collinsella sp.
TATAATGAACTTACACGGGATCGTCCCGCCAGATCTGATAATCACACAGGAGAAAGTATGAGGCAGCTTATGAAACAGAAGCAAAAAGACTTTTTAGGCAAGATCACACTTGCAATTGCCGGAATGCTGATTTTTTCCGCCGGCATTACCTTTTTCATCGTTCCCGCCGATCTGTATAACGGCGGCATGCTTGGAATCAGCCAGCTGATCCGGACAGTTCTGGTCAAATATCTTCATTTATTTTCCGGCTCCACAGACATTGCCGGTATCATTAACATTTTCTGCATGACCGCCTGGTGGGGCATCTACTCTTCCAAGGACAAGAAAGACATGCTGTGGCCTGATATGACTTGGTGCTACATCCTGGCCTATGACCTGTGGAACTTTGAGTACACCTACAACTGCCTGCCCACCCACTCCTGGTTCTGCGGCTTTGCGCTGCTGCTGGCGCCCACCGTTGCCGCCTTTATCTGGAACAAGGGCGGCTGGATCCAGAACCGCGCCTTTACGCTGGCCATTTGGTGCATGTTTGCCCAGGTGTTCCCGTACTTCCAGGAGGAGTCCATCTTTGTGACCCACTCCACGCTCGACCCTACCGCCGCCACCGCGGTCTCGATCGCCGCGCTGGTCGCCAACGTCGCCGCGATCATCTACATCGCCTACCGCGCCAAGAAGCTCGGCCGCAATCCCTACAAGCAGGATGTCTTTGAGGGCACCAGCGATTGGGAGAAGGCCACCGCTCGCCGCGCCAAGGTCGATTACGCGCACGCCGAGTAACGTGTTGGTCGCTGTTGGCAGTTGGGCATAGGCCCGCCCGTCAGGATTTTCATCCAATGTCTCGCAGAGCCCCCGGAAAGCGTTTCGCTCGCTTTTCGGGGGCTTTTGTCGTTGCGGCTCCATTCATCTATTCAAAAACATGCGCATATATAAAATCGGATTTCAGATCATGCGGTGGCTCTATGGGGTCCCGTTTTTGGGTACAGTGTTGTCCCGATATTGAGCTTGGGGGATATATGAAAGATGAGACGATGGACCAAGAGGATGCGGCCCAAGATGCAGAAGCGTGTGCCGAGGCCCTGGAGAGCCTAGACCAGATCGCGCTAGCCGAGATTGCGTTTGACGATTCGAGCGTTGATGTGCAGGATGAGCCGGAAATCGAGGCGCAGCCCGATGATCAGGACGCAAAAGACGATGGCGCCGCGCCCACCGAAGACGAGGCGGGGCACGAGGAATCCGAATGTGAGGCCGACAACCAGCCCGAATCCGACACGAGCGAGGAAACCATCTTGCTCGATAACTTGCCGGCCGAAGATTCGCTGACCCGCGAGCTCCCTGGCTTAGGCTCTGCGCCTGTCATGGACGAGACCGTCGCCATGGGCGATATTCCCCTACCGTCCGTTCCTTCGGCGCGCGAAGCCGAGGTTCGCCATCGTAAGATGTCGCCCAAGCGCCGCAACCTGATGGTTGCCGGCGTTGTGGCCGTCGCGCTCGTCGCCGGCGGCGCAGGCTATACCGCTTGGAACGGTTATCAGCAAGAGCAGGCTGCCGTCGCCGCCGCCAATGCGCACACGATGATGTCGGTGCAGATTGGCGTGCATGCCGCGGGCCTCGACTGCTCAACTGGCTCCAAGATTCCCGTGCAGGTGAGCGGGCAGGATTCCGACGGCTCTTCCGTGAGCGAAACGCTCTACGTTGACGAACATGGTCGCGGCATTAAGCTGCTGCCCGGCGACTACACGTTCTCCATCGCCGCCTCCCCCATCGCGGCCGACGGCACCATCTACACCGTCCCGACCACCAAGGCCCAAGTTACGGTCAAGAGCGATGGGCAGGATTTGAGTGCCCAGGCCACCTTTAAGCTCAAGGTACCTTCGGCCGACACGGTGACTGACGACCAGATCGATGCCGCCGCCAAGTATGCCGAGGAAGGCGGGGTGAATTCCGCCGCGGTCGCAAAGGTACTCCAACAGGCGGCAACCGCGCGACGCGACGCCGCAACCAACGCCGTGAGCTCCCGCAAGGCGCAGGCGGCCCGCGACGCCGATGCTCGACATAAGGCAACGGACCTGTATCAGCTCGATATTCCCGTTGAGTGGTACGGCAAAGTCGCGACTTGGCAAAACGGCAGCACGCTGTGCATCTATCTTGCCGGCGACACGAGTACGCCGCTTGTGACGCTCGTCGCGGTGCGCGAGGGCGAGAGCTTTACGCCCGATGAGGGCGACGCGGTTTTGGGTGCGGCAAACCTCGGCAACGGCTACACCGTCTACGCCAGCGGCCCCGTTTATCCGTATGTGGTGCCCCAGACCATCAACGGACGCACGCAGAACCCCGTGTCGACCTACCCCATGGACACGGCCATTGAGCTTGTCGAGCTTACGACCGGCAACCGCTATACCTATAGCCAGATCAAGAACGTGCTGGTCGGCAAAGACGGCAAGGCCGACGCCGCCACCAAGCTCGAGACCGACTACCTCGCCCAGATTCTCCTGCCGAGCATCAAAGCCCAGGACTAGCTGGCCCGAAGACAGCCGCCCAA
>CALKBB010000218.1 GCA_937989795.1 uncultured Collinsella sp.
TGGGACCCCGACGATGACGTGATGACGGCCGCCAGCATGGGTACCGTCGCCGGCGAGCTCAACGACGAGACGCTCGGCGAGTGCGACATCATCGTCCTTGCCTGCTATCCCGAAGCATGCATCGAGTGGCTCGAGACGCACGCCCAGGCGCTCGCCGACGCCACCGACACCGATGCCATCATGGGTCCCGTGGTGATCGACACGGTGGGTGTCAAGGGCATCGTGTGCGAGCGCGCCTTTGAGCTTGCCCGCGAGCACGGCTTTTACTTTGTGGGCGCACACCCCATGGCGGGCACCCAGTTCTCGGGCTACGCGCACTCCCGCGCCGACCTGTTCCAGGGCGCGCCGCTCGTGCTCGTTCCGCCCGCGGTAGACGATGCCCTTAAGCTGGAGCTCTTGGGCCAGGTGCGCGAGATGGTGCGTCCCTTGGGGTTTGGCAAGTTCAGCGTGACCACCGCCGCCGAACACGACCGCGTGATCGCCTTTACGAGCCAGCTCGCACACGTGGTGTCCAACGCCTACGTAAAGAGCCCCACCGCCCAGGTCCACCACGGCTTTTCGGCCGGCAGCTACCGCGACCTTACGCGCGTGGCACATCTCAACCCGCAAATGTGGTCCGAGCTCATGATCGACGACGCCGATGCGCTTGCCTTCGAGATCGACCATCTGATCGATTCGCTCGGCGCCTACAGCCGTGCGCTCAAGAACCGCGACCAGCTCTATCTGGAGAATCTCCTTGCCGAGGGCGATCGCATCAAACGCGCACTTGACGACGAAAGCGCCCACTAGACCACCCATCACGCCAGGTCGAAAGGACCATAGCTTATGGCGATTACCATCGATATCGACACCGCACGCCCCTACCAGGTACACGTGGGCACCTTTTTGCTGGAACAGGCAGGGCCGCTCATTCGCGCCACCGCCGGAGGCACTCGCGCCGTCATCGTGACGGATACCAACGTGGGTCCGCTCTACCAGATGCCCGTCAAGCAAAGCCTGGAGGCGTCAGGCTATGAGGTAAGCATCTACGCCTTCGAGGCCGGCGAGGCACACAAGCGCGCCGAGACCTACATTGCCATTTTGGAGTTTGTGGCCGAGCATGAGCTTTCGCGTTCCGACGTGATCGTGGCACTCGGCGGCGGCGTCGTGGGCGACGTAGCCGGCTTTGTAGCCGCCACTTACATGCGCGGCTGCAAGTTTGTGCAGATTCCCACAAGCCTGCTCGCCATGGTGGATTCGTCGGTCGGCGGCAAGACCGCCATCAACTTAAACGGCGTCAAAAACATCATCGGCGCGTTCCACCAGCC
>CALKBB010000219.1 GCA_937989795.1 uncultured Collinsella sp.
CCACGCGCTGCTGCTGGCCGCCCGAAAGCTGTGCGGGTACCTTGTCGGCCTGCTCGGCCACGCCCACGCGGCTCAGCAGGTCCATGGCGCGCTCACGAGCCTCCTCCTTGGACACACCCAGCACGTCGACCGGCCCCAGCATGACGTTCTGCAGTACGGTCATATGTGCAAACAGGTTGAACTGCTGAAATACCATGCCCAGCTCGGCACGCATGCGGGCAAGATCCTTGCCTTCCTGCGGCAGGGGCTCGCCCTCGATGAGGATTTCGCCCGAGTCGATGGTTTCCAGGCGGTTGATGGTTCGGCACATGGTCGACTTGCCCGAGCCCGAGGGTCCGATCACAACGACGACCTCGCCGCGGTCGACCGAGAGATTGATGTCGTTGAGAACGTGCAGATCGCCGTAGTGCTTATCGACGTGCCTGAGCTCGATCAGCGGCTGATTGCCGGTGGAAGAGGTGCTCTGTGCCATGGTGCTCGGCTCCTTATGACTTGAAATGGTAAAGTGTTAGCGGATGATGGTCGCGCCGGTCTTGTGCGAAACATAGACAGCGGCCTTGTTGATCGCGACGTTGATGAGGATATAGATGACCGCGATCACCAGGTAGACCGATACGAGGGCGTCGTAGTTGGTAATGAGCACGCGGGCATTTTGCATGAGGTCGGGGTAGCTCACCACGTAGGCAACGGTGGTGTCCTTGACTACGACCACAAGCTGCGAAATCAAGGACGGAATGATAAACCGAATAGCCTGCGGCAACACGATTTTAAAGGTGATTTTGGCCTTGGAGAGACCGAGCGCTTGGGCTGCCTCGACCTGACCGCGCGGCACGGCATTGACGCCGGCGCGGAAAATCTCGGCCAGCACGCCGGCTGCGGCGAGCGCGACGGGAAGCGTGAGCATCCAAAACGACGGCAGCGAGATCTTGTACTGCGGCAGCACCAAAAAGAAGAAGTAGATGAACAGCAGGCTCGGCACGCCGCGGAAGAAGTCGGTAAGCACGCGGCAGACCAGCTGCAGCGGCTTAATGTCGCTGGTGCGGCCGAGCATGAGGGCGAGGCCCAGCACCAGCGCAATGGCGCCCGCGGTCAGTGCGACCTTGACGGTGCCCTCAAAGCCGGCAAGCAGGAACTTCCAGGTGGTGAGGTGCGTAAAGAAGTACCAGTAGTGGACCGAAAGCTGACCGGTCACATAAAAGCGCTGCAGTACCAAGGTGATGAGCGCTGCCACGGCAACCAATGAGATGGCGGTGCCGATGCGAATCTTGACGCGCATCTTGGGGCCGGGAGCCTCGTAGAGCGCATCACGCATGGTAAGCGCAGGGGAGGAATGCTTGCTCATCGGAGGATCCTCACCTTCTTATCGATATAGTTGCCAATGTGGCTCACCACAAAGGCCGTGCCCAGGTAGCCGAGCGCCGAGATAAAGAACGCGGCGACGCCGCCAAGTGAGCGCGTGTTGATGTAGCTCACCACGCCGGTGAGCTCTTGCGGCTTAAGCGGCACCTGGCTGCCGAGCGCGGTGGTGAGCATGACGGCGATAAAGAGGTTGGTCATGGGCAGCACGCTCGAACGCAGCGCCTGCGGAATCACGATCTTGGCGAGGATAAGGCTGAAGCTCATCCCCAGCGAGCGGGCGGCTTCCACCTGGCCGACGCCGACGGTGTTGATGCCGCTCATAAAGTTCTCGGAGCCAAAGGCCGAGCCCAAAAGGACCGTGGCGACGATAACGCAGGTGCGGTAGGGCAGAACGACCTTAAGCGGCGGCAGCGCATAGACGACGATGATGAGCAGCGCGATGCCGGGGATGTTACGGAAGACCTGGACATACAGGTCGCCAAAGACGCGCAGCGGCTTGAGCGGCGACACGCGCATCACGGTGACGGCGACGGCCAACACCATGGCGATGGCAAACGACTCAAGCGTCATGCCCCAGGTTGCTAGCAGCGCGTCGATATAGTTCTGGCCATAGAGCGACCAGAGCTCGGAGAGACTCATGCGGACCTCCCGTCGATAAGGAAAGGGGCTCCCGTGTGTACGGAAGCCCCGACAACTCAGTGAGGAAACAGTTTACCGCAATAAAGCGTACCATGCGTTTCCATATGGTTTCGCTGCGGCCGTTACCAGGCTCGCTGCCTAGGCGCCGATCTCGGGCAGCTCGGGAACATTGGTGTCGCCCGTACGGTCGCCGATGCAGATCTGCCACAGCTCAGTCCAGGTGCCGTCGTCCTCGATCTTCTTAAGGAAGTCGTTGACGAAGGCGACGCCGTCGGAATCGAGCGGCAGACCAATGCCATAGGGCTCCTTGTTGCCAAAGGACTTGCCGGCGATCTTGTACTTACCGGGCTCGCGGACCAGGGCGCTCTGCTGCATGTTGTTGTCGATGACGTAGGCGTCAACACGACCCTGCTGGAGTGCCTGGCGGGCCTCCTCGTCGGTCTTGAACTCCTGCTGGCTGGCCTTGGGGGCGAACTCCTCCAGGATGGCAGGGCCGTTGGAGCCGGACTGGACGGCGACGTTCTTGTCGGCCAGGTCGTCGACGCTCTTGATGTCATCGTTATCGGCGAGCACCAGGATAGCCTGCTGCGTGTAGTAATAGGGACCGGCAAAGGAAACGAGTTTCTTGCGCTCGTCGGTAATGGTGTAGGTGGCAAAGACAGCGTCGACCTGGCCGTTCTGCAGGACAGACTCGCGCGTGTCCGAGGTCACCTGGGTGATCTCGACCTTGTTCTCGCCCAGAATGTAGTTGGACAGGAGCTGTGCGATACCGGCATCGAAGCCGCGGGTCTGACCGTCTTTCTCGTTGAGGAGGGAGAAGAGCGTGGAGGTCTGAACGCCACCGATCTTAAAGACGCCGGCGTCCTTGACGGCCGTGGCCCAGGTGCTGGCGGCGATGGCGTCGTCATCAGCCTTGGGGCCGTCGTTGACGAGCTTGTCGAATGCCTTGGCATCGAGCGTGGTGGAAGCCTCGGTATCCTCGGAGCCCTTGGAGGAGCCGGTGGTGGAACCCTTGTCGGCCTCGGCGCTGGTGTCAGAGCAGCCGGCAAGACCAAGGCCGGCGACGGTTGCGAAGGTGGCGGCAACGAAGCCGCGGCGGTCGAGAACGACCTGCTGGGAGAGGTTCTTGCTCATGGGAGAACACCTTTCTCAATAAAATCCCTAGCGGTTGAGTAGAGTTATACCCTATCCCGCTCAAATGGGTCAACACGAAATAACTCAGAAACATACTTACCTTATGGGTAATTCTACCTACCAAAAAGGGACAGGTTTATTTTGGCAGGTTTTATCTGGGCAAACGCCGATTATTGTAGTTAAGAAAGCGTTTTGCGGACGGCGTGGTCGCTCGCTGCGGTCGCTATAATGGCGGCAACGCGACACGTATATAAGTAAGGAGATCGCGTATGAACGGCTATTCGTTTTTCGCGCCGACCATGACTTAGAACCACCACAAAGGGGACAGGCACCTTTGTGGTGGTTCTTGCAGATGTGGCGGCCTGCCTCTCTGTTTTGTCTCAATCTGTAACAGGTAGACGAGGAAATGGGTTCTAGCTGTTACAGATCGAGATTATCTCTTCAGGGGGATTCGAATGTCTCGATCTGTAATAGCTGGACGAGGATTTATCCTCTAGATGTTACAGATTGAGATAATCGCGTCGCGAAAATAAAAACCTCCGCAGGGGTGCTTCCCTTGCGGAGGTTATTTACTCGTTGAGTAGCCTTACGGCTTCGGCGGCCATGTTCTCGACCGTCATGCCGTTCTGCGCGAGCAGCTCGTTGGGGTCGTAGCGGTCGGGGAAGCCCTTGGCGATGCCAAAGGTGCGCGTGCGCACAGGCGTGCAGGCCAAGTAGCACGCGACACGCTCGCCCCACCCACCGTCCAAGATGCCGTCCTCGAGGGTGACGACAACGCGATGCTCGGCGGCAAGGCTGTCGAGAAACTTGCGGTCAAGCTCGGTTGCAAAGCGCGGGTTGACGAGCGTGGCCTCGATGCCGTACTCGGCAGCCAAGCGGTTTGCCACGCGCTCGCCCAGTTCAAAGAAGTCGCCAAGCGCAAGCACGGCTACATCGCGGCCCTGACGCGCGACGTCGTAGCGCACGATGCCATAATCGGCGCCCTCGGCGGGCGCCAGATCGGGACGGCTTACCAGGCCGATGCCCGGTACGCGGATTGCCACGGGATGCTCGCGGTGGTCGAGCGACCAGCTCAGCATGGACAGGTATTCTTCCATGCAGGCCGGTGCCAGGTAGCGCATGTTGGGAAGTCCGCCCAGCATGGAAATATCAAAGAACGAGAGGTGCGTCTCGGACGTTGTGCCAAAGACCGAAGCGCCAAACACCAGGATGGTTGCGGGGGCGTCGTTGAGGCACAGGTCGTGCCACAGTTCATCGTAGGCGCGCTGCAAAAACGTGCCGTATGCGCCAAAGACCGGCTTGGCGCCGGCGCTGGCGAGCGCGGTGGCAAAGGTGACGGCGTGCTCTTCGGCAATGCCCACGTCGACAAACTGCTTGCCTGCCGCGGCGCGAAGCTCGGGCGTAAAGCCCATGATATAGGGCGTGGCAGCCGTGATAGCGACAACCTGCGGGTCGTTCGCGATAGCGGCGTTGAGTGCCTCGCTCGTAATATCGGCATAGGTGCGCGGTGCGGGCTCGCTCGGGTGGCCCGGGCAAAGTTTGCGACCGGTTGCCATATCGAAGGGTCCCACATGATGCCAGTGCTCGGGGTCGCTCTGGGCTGGCTCAAAGCCCTTGCCCTTGGCGGTGGAGACGTGCAGCACGATGGGATGATCGATATCGCGCAGCTCCTGCAGCGTATCGACCAGCGCTTGGACATCGTTACCGGCGTCCAGGTAGCGATAGTCGAGCCCCAGCGCGCGGAAAACGTTGCGCTCGCAGGTGCCGTTGCTGGCGCGCAGCTCGGCCAGATTGCGATACAGACCACCGTGGTTTTCGGCAATGGACTGGTCGTTATCGTTGACGATAATGATCAAGTTGCTGTCGAGATCGGCGGCATTGTTAAAGCCCTCAAACGCCAGACCGCCCGAAAGCGAGCCGTCGCCAATAACGGTAATGACGTTATACGTGTCACCCGCCAGGTCGCGCGCGTGGGCAAGACCGCAGCCCAAGCTCACCGAGGTCGAGGTGTGACCCATGGCAAACAGGTCATGCTCGGACTCGTCGGGATTGGCAAAGCCAGAGGCCTCGCCATAACGCTCCGGATCGATATAGGTGTACGCGCGCCCGGTCAGCGCCTTGTGGGCGTAGGTCTGGTGCGAAACGTCAAAGACAAGCTTGTCGATGGGGGAGTTAAACACGCGATGGAGTGCGACCGTGAGTTCAACGACGCCTAGGTTGGGGGCAACGTGTCCGCCGACAGCGGCGGAGCTTTCGAGGATGGCGTGGCGAATCTCGTCGCAGAGCTGCGGGAGCTCGGCGCGATTAAGAGCCTTGACGTCCTCGGGCGTTGTCGTTTGCGTAAGCAGCATCGTTGTGGGTTACTCCATGCGAATCGAGCGCCGGCGCTCCCTCGGCCGGCACAATTGCACAGAACAGTCTCGCACATTTTGGCGTTTGATATGTGACGGCGGCGCGGTAATTCGCCAACTGGCGGGGCAAAACGTTTTGTCCGATGCCATACTGGTAGATTCGATGATGATTTTATTCAATGCGTGCAGGCCGTGGCTTGCCGCCGTGAGCCGCTGGAAGGAGGCAGCATGTCTGATGCCGTTCGTGCCGAGAAAATCGCGCACGAGGTCGACTATGCCGCCCACCAGCTGGCCCAGGCGGGCCGCTTGGACCTGACGCACGAGTTTATCCAGCATGGCGACGTGACGGTCTATGCACATGTGACTTCGGTAGCGCGGGCGAGCCTGTCCTTTGCCGAACGCTTGGGCCGTGTTGGCATTTCGGTCGACCGTGCATCGCTGTTGCGCGGAGCCTTGTTACACGATTACTTTCTCTACGATTGGCATGACCCCGATCCGAGCCATCGACTGCACGGATTTCGGCATCCATTTTTTGCCCTGGCACGTGCCGAAGAGGATTTTGAGCTGACGCCGCGCGAACGGAATATTATCGCGCGACATATGTTTCCGCTGGTGCCGGTGCCGCCGACGTGTCGCGAGGCATGGATTGTGTGCCTGGCTGATAAGTGGTGCGCACTGTGCGAGACGGTCGCCGGCCGTCTGCCGCGCAAGGACGAGGCTGACGATGGCATGAGTAAAGCATCGAGCGAAAAGAGGAGAGGGTAGACGGTGGAAACCGCGATTGATATGGCGTTTGGCGGCGCGACGCTTGCCGCCTGTCCACTCTCGGCACTGGTGCTCTCGTTTGCCTTTTACGGGTTTTGCGGCTGGGCATGGGAGTCGACAGTATGCGCCATGCTTAACCAAGGACGCTTCGCCAACAGCGGATTCTTGCTGGGGCCGTGTTGTCCTATCTATGGTGTGGGCGGCATCGCCTGCTGGCTTTTGCTGCGCGGGATTCCGGATGCCTCGGGCCAGTTTGTCGCGGCGGCGCTTGTATGCAGCGTAATCGAGTACAGCGTGGGCCTTCTATTGGAAAAGACAACAGGCGCGCGCTTTTGGGATTACTCGCACCTGCCGTTTAATTTGCATGGACGCATCTGTCTGTACTGGGCCTGCGCGTTTGGCCTGGGTGCGCTGTGCATTTGTCGCGTAGTGGAACCGGCGGTGTTGGGCTTGCTCGGCCATTTGCCGGTGCTGATTGTGCGGCTGTCCGCCTTTATCGTCGCGGTCGCGATGATGGTCGATGCAGTGTGCTCGTTGGCCAGTTGGCACCGCCTGTCCGATCAACTGGAGCGTGTGCGTGCCGACCTTGCCGACCGCATCAATGAGTCGCTTGCCGATGCGTCTGACTCCATGCTCGAACGTATTCCCGATTCGACGATTGACTCGGTGGCACAGACGCATATCCGCAGTCGTGCCGTTAACGCGTGGCTGGCGGAGCTGGGCGATGCGGTGCTGATATACACCGAAAAGGCAAAAAAAGAGGGCATAGAG
>CALKBB010000220.1 GCA_937989795.1 uncultured Collinsella sp.
GCTGTCTGATGCTGTAGCCCACGCCGCGCACGGTTTTGATGCAGGCATCGGCGCCCGGGCATGCGGCGGAGAGCTTCTGCCGCAGCGTTTGGATGTGCACGTCGACGGTGCGCGTACCGCCGCAGTACTCAAAGCCCCACACGCGGTGCAGCAGTACCTCGCGGCTGTAGGCACGGTTGGGATGCGTCGCCAAAAAGCTCAGCAGCGAGTACTCCATCAGTGTCAGGTCGATGGGCTCGCTATCGAGCGTCACCTGGTAGGTAGCCAGGTTAATCTCGAGGTTGTCGATGTTGAGCACATCGTCGGCGGCGACGGTCTCCTCCTCGCCCATCAGGCGCTGCGCGCGAGCCTTGAGCTCGTTGGGCGTCGCCGTGGGGCATACAAAGTCGGCATGCGCGTGATTCGGCAGGCGCAGGGTGCCGAGCGCCTCGTCGTCGACGATCACCAGCATGGGGACGCCGCCGCGATCGTCAAGCCACTTGGCAATCTGATCGATGCGGTCGCTGCGGATGCCATCGGAATCGAGGATCAGCAGGTCAAAGTCGTGCGCCGCAGTCGGCGAATCGGGGGTGGCCAGGCTCACCTCGACACCCAAGGTGGTCGTCAAGCTGCGGGCAAACTCGTGGAAGCGCGTCGTGCGCGCCATGAACAGGGCACTCTTTTCGGACATATCGGCCTCCAAGGAAATGAGCTCAATCGTACTGGAACAAGCCAGCGCGATTAGGAGTTCGCCAGGTAGTGCTTGATCTCCCACTCGGTAATCGTGGACTCAAACTTATGCCACTCGTCGCGCTTCTTTTTAAGGAAGAAACTGTGGATGTGCTCGCCGAGGGCATCCTTCATAAACTGCGAGTCCTCAAACACGTCGAGCGCCTCTTTGAGCGAGCGCGGCAGCGGCGTGTAGCCGGCCTCGACCATCTGGCGGTCGGTGAGCTTGAGCGTCTCGGCCGTGGCCTCGGGCGGGAGCTCCAGCTTGCGCTCGATGCCGTCCAGGCCAGCCGCCAGCGTGACGGCGTTGACCAGGTACGGGTTGGCCATGGGGTCGGGGCTGCGAAGCTCGATGCGCGTGGACAGCTGCTTGCCGGGCTTGTAGACCGGGATGCGGACCATACTCGCGCGGTTGCGCAGGCCCCACGTGGCGTACTGCGGCACGGAGTCGCCGCCGGTAGTAATGCGCTTGTAGGAGTTGACCGTGGGGTTGGTGATGGCGCTGATCTCGCGCGCGTGCGCCAGGATGCCGGCCATGTAGTGCTTGGCGATATCGGAGAGGTGGTACTTCTCGTCGTCCTCGCCCCAAAAGACGTTGTTACCGTCGTGGTCGAACAGCGACTGATGCAAAAACATGGCGCTGCCGTCCTCGCCCGCCAACGGCTTGGGCATAAAGGAGGCGTGGCAACCGCTCTCGTAGGCTTGCTGCTTAATGATGAGCTTGGCCGTGGTGATGGCGTCGGACATGCTCAGGGCCTCGGCGTGGCGCAGGCTCATGCCGTGCTGCGAGCGGCCGGCGGCGTGGAAGGTGTACTCCACGGGCACGGACATCTTCTCGAGCGTGAGGACCGTGTTGCGGCGCAGGTCGCGAGCGGCATCGCTCACCGAAAGATCGAAGTAGCCCACGTTGTCGAGCGGCTCGGGGGTGTGCTCGTCGGGGAAGTAGTAATACTCCAGCTCGGCACCCACGTTGAGCAGATAACCAGCCTTCTCGGCCTTGCGGAACATGCGGCGCAGGGCATCGCGCGGGTCGCCGGCAAACGGCTTGCGATCGGGAGTGCACACGTCGCAGAACACGCGGGCGACGCCGTTATGGCTCGGGCGCCACGGCAGAATCTGGAAGGTCGAAGCATCGGGGAACGCCAGCATGTCGGCTTCCTCGGGCGTGGCAAAGCCCTCGATGGCAGAGCCGTCAAAGCCAATACCCTCCTCAAAAGCGACCTCGAGGTCCTCGGGGCTAATGGCAAAGTTCTTGAGGCGGCCGAGAATATCGACAAACCACAGACGCACAAAGCGGATGTCACGCTGCTCTACGGAACGGAGTACGTAATCGATGTTCTGCTGGTTCATGTCGCTCCCCTTTCTTTCGGGCGGGTTTCGACTGGTCTATATCGCAGATACTATCGCAGAAAAATGTTTCCGCAGGGTTAAAGCGTATCAAGCGCTCAAAAAACGTGCGCGAACAGGCCGTTGCGAACGAGCGGCTAGCGCGAAGTCGAAGCGCGGTGTTCAATGTGACCAGGAACCTCGATGCGCTTGGGGGCGAGCTTTGCGGCTTCGCCCACGGTGGTGGTAACAACGTCGATGCGCTCGGACAGACGCTCGACTACGCGCTCGGCAATGGTGAGGGTGTCTTGCGCTGCTGTGGTCACACCGCCAAAGAGCACGTGGTTCCCAGGATAATCGTCAAACGTCGCAATCTTAAGACCAGCCGGTAACGAGGGACCAAGCTGCGCCAGAGCCTCGGTCAGGCGCAGGAAGACCAGGCCGTTGACGGCAATGAGGCCGAGCTTTTTACCGGCATAGTCACGCATGGTCTCGTCCAAGCGGCCGATGCCCGTGGCGCCACCGTCGGCCAGGGTGACAACCTCGCCCGCAAGACCGCGGCGCGACAGCTCGTCGGTAAAGGCCTCGGCGCGCTCTCGACGCACGGGGCTGTCGTCGCTTGCCTCGGTGAGCAGGCACAGGCGCTCGCTGCCAGCGGCGGCGAGCTCGTCTACCAAGCCAGCGACCAGCTCACGGTTGTTAGATGTCACCAGATCGACACCGCCGTCGGCAACGTCGCGGTCGAGCAGCACAACAGGCAGACGTCCCGCTGCCGCAGCGATCGCCTCGTCATTGCCTCCGCAGGTGTTGACGACCAGGCCGTCCACGCCGGCATCGATAAGCCTGGTAAGCGACTCCGCTTCCTTAGCGGGGTCGTTGCCGCTAATGGCCGTCATGAGCGAGCAGCCGCGCGCGGCGGCGCTGACGGAAAGCCCTTCGAGCATGGCGCTGGAGAACGGGTTGGCGATGTCGGCCAGGATCACGCCGATGAGGTTGGTGCGCGAGCTGCGTAGATTGCGCGCGGCGGCACGCGGGCGATAGCCGGTGCGCTCGATAACCGCCGCGATGCGAGCACGGGTTTCCTCGGTCATTTGCCCGGGGCGGTTGTTGAGATAGCGCGAGACCGTGGCCGGGCTCACGCCCGCCTCGGCAGCAATGTCCTTAATCCTCATCTGCGCCATAGCGCACCCCGTTTCCCAATTGTCGGCGGTCTGAGCCATTTTAGGCATTTTTTTAAAAATCTCGGTTGCAAAACGCCGTAGGTGAACAGCGTCGTTTTTGCGTCTCGAGCAGATGCGGTGATGGGCTAGATAGACGAGTCTTTGGACAGCTCAAAATAGTCGGGATGCAAGGCGATAACCGGACCTTGCTCTTCGGGCATCAGGTGCAGGTGTGTCTCTGCCAGATAGCTCGCCGTATCGGTATCGCCTCTCTTAATGGCCTCGAGAATCCGGCGATGCTGCCGACGAATCGGCTCCCAATCTAAATCCTGCGACACCATACGCAACCAGTTGTATCGCTCAAAATGCGTGTTGATGCTCTTCATCCAATCCCACAACATGTGACGACCGGCAATCTCAAAACACGTCTCATGAAACAGGTTATCCAGGTCGAAAAAGCGACGCGTCTCGCGATGATCGAGCGATTCGGACTCGGCAAGAATCTGCTCAAGCCGCTGCTTTTGCTCGGGCGTAGCGGCCGAACAGCATTTAATAAGCACGCTTCTCTCGAGTTTCTCGCGCAAGAAACAGGCATTCTCGGCGCGCTCCATGCTGATTTTTGAGACATAGGTGCCGCTTTTGGGACGCGTTTCCACCAGCTCCTGCTCACGCAGGCGCACAAAGGACTCGCGAATGGGCGTGCGCCCGATTCCCGTCTCCTTTTCCAGACCAATCGCCGAAAGACGCGTGCCGGGCTTGAGCTCGGCATAGATGATCTTGGAGCGCAATGCGTTGTATGCCTGATCTTGCAAGCTCTGATAATGCTGGTGTTGTTCCATAAAGCCCTCGGATGAAGCTCACGGTTTGTCGAATATCACCCGTAATACTATCGCATCCCCTATCTCATCAGTTGCGGTGAAATAGGGCGCGCTCGCGTCGCCAGGATCACAAGAGCAAGCGGCGGCATCCCGAAACCCGGGACCCCGCCGCTGTTTTGCTATCGGATGGCGCAGGGATGCCCCTCCCAATGCACCAGGGGGTTGACTAGAGCTCGCAGGCAACCTTGTAGCCATCGCCGATGGCATCGCGGATGTTGCCACACTTCTGGGCATCGCCCAGCACGTGGGTGGTAACGCCGGCTGCAGCCAAGTCGTCGGCCAGCTTGGTGTTGGGACGGTAACCCATCGCCAGCACCAGCGTATCGGCACCGGTGATGGTGTGGACCTCGCCGTCCTTCTCGTAACTGATGGTGTCCTCGGTGATCTCGGTCACCTTGGCCTCGGTCAGCACGTGAACGCCCTTGGAGAGCATGCGCGTGATAAGCACCGCGCGACCGGCGCCACCCTCGTTGGCGGCGAGCGTCTTGGTCATCTCGATAACAGTGACATCGCGGTTGGCCGGCGACAGGTCGTTGACCAACGGGGCCAGGTAATCGGCCGTCTCGCAGCCGACGGTGCCGCCGCCCACGATGACGATCTTCTTGCCCGGGAAGGCCTTGCCGCCCAGCAGGTCGTCGGCCGTCATGACCTGCTTAAAGCCCTGCATGAAGGCCGGAGCGATGGACTCGGCGCCATAAGCCAGAACGACCTCGTAGCCGGCGTAGTCACGCTGAATGTCCTCGGCAGTAAGCTCGGTGCCAAATACGCACTTCACGCCAGCCTCGGCCAGGCGACGATACTGATACTTGATCACGCGGGTGAGTTCCTGCTTTGCCGGCGGAACGGCTGCGATACGCATCTCGCCGCCCGGCTCGTCCTGCTTATCCACGAGCACCACGTTGTGACCACGCTTGGCGGCAATGAACGCCGCCTCCATGCCCGCGGGACCGGCGCCCACAACCAGTACGTTCTTGGCCTCGGCGGCAGGCTCGTAGCCAGCCTCGTCGCGCTCTACGTCCGGGTTGACGGTGCAGGAGATGCGCTTGCCGAACATAATGCCGTTCAGGCAGCGCAGGCAACCAATGCAGGGGCGAATATCGTCGGCGTTGCCGGCAGCGGCCTTATTGCAGAACTCGGCATCGCACAGATTGGCGCGGCCCATCATGCAGATGTCAGCAGCGCCGTCCTCGATCAGCTCCTCGGCAATCCATGCCTCGTTAATGCGGCCGACCGTGGCAACGGGAATGTTCACGTGCTTCTTAATCTCACGCGAGCAAGCGGCGTGCGAGGCCTGCTGCGTACCGGCGGCGGGAATCGCAGAGCCGCGCTTGATGGTGGTGCCGCCCGACACGTGAATCATGTCGACGCCGGCCTTCTCCAGGCGACGCGAGACGTAGATCATGTCGTTGAGGGTCAGGCCGCCATCGGTGTACTCGTCGCCCGAGATACGAACGTCGATGATAAAGTCCTTGCCGCAGCGCTCGCGAATCTCGGCGATGACCTCGAGCAAAAAGCGCATGCGGGCGTCAAGCGAGCCGCCGTACTCGTCGGTGCGCTTGTTATAGAGCGGGGTCAAAAAGCCACCGAGCATGCCGTGGGCGTGCGCCGCATGGACCTCGACGCCATCGACGCCAGCCTTCTGCATGCGCACGGCGGCGTCACCAAACTGATGCGTGAGCTCGTGGATCTCATCGACCGTGATGGGGCGCGGCGCCTCGCGGGCATAGGACGGGCCCACAAAGGACGGAGCGATGAGGCGCGGCGTGCCCGGAATGTTAAAGGCCATGTAGGCGGGATGGAAGAGCTGCGGCATGATCATGCAGCCATACTCGTGGACGGCCGCGGCGAGCTTTTCCCAGCCGGGGATGAATGTGTCGTCGTAGCAGCACATGTCGCCCGGCAGATAGGTATAGGTGGGCTCGACCGTCACGACCTCGGTGATGATCAGGCCCACGCCGCCCTTGGCGCGAGCACGGTAATGATCGACCAGGTCGTCGGTCACATAGCCGTGATCGGCCAGGTTGGTAGATACCGGCGGCATAAAGACGCGGTTCTTAACCTCGGTCGTACCGACCTTGATCGGGCTAAAGAGCATCGGATAGGCAGAGGACTCCATACAGGGTTCCTTTCGTTTGAGCCGCTCGGCGGCAGTTGCTGATGTACCTATCGTATCAGCAACTGCCGCATCCGCAGTCAAACATGCCCAAACGCCGGTCGGTTAATGAACGCCGCGGCCCAAGTCTTCGGCGATTTTGTCCACGCCCTTAAGCGCGGCGCACGTCTTTTTGTTGGAGCAATGCCCCGTGCAAACGCCACCCTGAGCGCAGTCGGCGCAGGTGCCCTTGCGGTAGATGCGCACGCATACCGCAGCAAACGCAATACCGATAACAGCCAGTACAACAATATCGATAGGTGCCATAGCAAGCCTCCTCTAGTTAGCCATCACTTACTTTACCCCATCCTCCACCTACCAAAAAGGGACAGGTTTATTTTGGTCGGTTTTATCTGCGGAAACGCCATATCTCCCCCACCAAAAAGCCCGAGTGTCGCTGGGACACCCGGGCTTTCGGAAAGGGGTTAATCCTTATTCGGATTTAAGCGGAAACTGCGGCGGAAGCAGTGTTGGTCTCGTCCTCGTCGGTCCAAGCGTGCTTGGGCATGGGACGGAAGATCTGGAAGAGCATCGCAACCAGCAGCACGATGGCCACAACCGTCCAGATACCAAACTGCCCAAGGACAAGCAGGTTATAGAACTGGTTGATGAACAGGCCGATGACCCAAGCAAAAGCGCACTCGTAGCCGATGGCAATCGCGGTCCACTTGCCGGAGTCCATCTGGTTGCGGATGGTGCCAATGGCGGCAAAGCACGGAGCGCACAGCAGATTGAAAGCGCCAAAGGCAACGCAAGCGCCCATGGTCGGGAACATGCCGGCGAACGCGGTCCACAGGCTCGGGTCAGTCTCGCCGGCGTCGGCGACGGACAGCAGCGAACCGGCGGTTGCGACGACGTTCTCCTTAGCCACAAGGCCCGAGACGGTCAGCGCGGTTGCCTGCCAGGTGCTAAAGCCGAGCGGGGCGAAGATCCAGGCGACCAGGTTGCCCAGCATGGCAAGCACGGAGTAGTCCATGAACTCCTCGGGGATGCCGTCCATCGCAGGCAGGAAGCCAAAGGAACCGTTGTAGCTACCAAAGTTGGACAGGAACCAAACCACGACAGTGGACGCGAAGATGACCGTACCGGCCTTCTTGATAAAGGCCCAGCAGCGCTCCCACACGTGCAGCGCCCAAGAGCGGATCGCCGGGAAGTGGTAAGCGGGGAGCTCCATAACGAACGGCGTCGGGCGACCGGCGAAGAGCTTGGTCTTCTTGAGCATGAGGCCCGAGGCGATGACGGCAAAGACGCCCAGGAAGTAGAAGAGCGGGCTGATCCACGCGGCGGTGGTGGAAGAATCGCCGATGATGGAGCCCATGAGCAGGGCGATGATCGGCAGCTTGGCGCCACAGGGAATGAACGTGGTGGTCATGACCGTCATGCGGCGGTCCTTCTCGTTCTCGATGGTCTTGGTGGCCATGACGCCGGGGACACCGCAGCCCGAGGACACGAGCATGGGGATAAAGGACTTACCGGACAGGCCGAAGCGGCGGAACACGCGGTCCATGATGAAGGCGACGCGAGCCATGTAGCCGCAGTCCTCCAGGAAAGACAGCATCACAAAGAGCAGGAACATCTGCGGCACAAAGCCGAAGATGGCGCCCAGACCGCCGACGATGCCGTCGCAGACCAGCGAATCGACCAGACCGCCGTCCTCGGTGCCACCCGCTACAAGAGCGTCGTGGACCATGGTGGTAATACCCGGAACATACGGGCCATACTGCGCCGGGTCGACCGAGTCGGCGTTGTCGCCCGCGGCCTCGACGGCCGCGTCGTAGGCGTCGCGGCCCTGACCGAGCACGTACCAACCGTCGGTACCAAAGAGCTGGTCGTTGGTGAAGTCGGTCACCGTGCCGCCCAGGGTGGAAACGGCGATGCAGTACACGCAGAACATGATGACCACAAAAATCGGCAGGCCCAGGATACGGTTGGTAACCACGCGGTCGATTTTCTCGGAGGTGCTCATCTTGGCCGGAGCCTTGGTGAGGCACTCATCAATGATGTGCGTGATGACGCCATAGCGCTCACCGGTGATGATGGACTCGGCGTCATCGTCGCAGTCCTGCTCGCACTGAGCGACCAGCTCTTCGACGCGAGCGGCCTTCTCCTTGGTGAGGTTGATGAGCTTGCAGGCATCCGCATCGCGCTCGAACAGCTTGACGGCATAGTAGCGGCGCTTGTTGGCGGGAACGCTTGCCGGCAGGTTGTTTTCGATGTGGTCCAGAACGTCCTCGATGGAGGAGTCGAACTTGTGCTCCGGCACCTGGCCCTTGGAAGCAGCGGACTTCTTGACCTGCTCAAAGAGCTCCTTGATACCCTTGTTCTTAAGAGCGGAGATCATCATGACCGGGCAGCCGAGCTTCTTGGACAGCTTGGCGGTGTCGATCTTGTCGCCGTTCTTCTCGACCAAGTCGGCCATGTTGAGGGCGACGACTACGGGCAGACCGGTCTCGATAACCTGAAGCGCCAGGTACAGGTTGCGCTCGAGGTTGGTGGCATCGACAACCTGGACGACCACATCGGGCTCGCCGCTCATGAGATAATCGCGCGAGCATTGCTCCTCGGGGCTGTAGGGGGAAAGCGAGTAGATACCAGGGAGGTCCGTGATGGTAACGTTCTTGTCGCTTAGGAGCTTGGCCTCCTTTTTCTCAACCGTGACGCCGGGCCAGTTGCCAACGTAGCCGTTGGCGCCGGTGATCAGGTTGAAAAGCGTGGTCTTGCCGCAGTTGGGGTTACCCGCCAGTGCGACATGGATCTGAGAATCCGCCATTCAATCCTTCTTCCTTGTGTGCCCGCGCTGCTTTCTCCGCACGGGCTGGATAATGTGCTTCAAAATGCTGCATTAAGTTAGAAAAACCTAACTTTATCTGCAGAAACATACGTCGCAAGCCCCTACTGGACCTCGACGACGGCCGCCTCCTCCTTGCGGATGGAAAGCTCGTAGCCGCGCACGTTGATCTCGACCGGATCACCGAGCGGCGCAACCTTCACGACCTTGAACGAAGTGCCCTTGATGAGGCCCAGGTCCATAAGGTGGCGGCGAAGCGCACCCTCACCGTGAAGCTTGACGATGGTGGAGCTCTCGCCCACCTTAACGTCACCCAACGTCTTCATCCTCTTGTCCCCCTTTCGGTTTTTATCAAATGCTGCGAACTAACCGACGGTCATGATGTGCATGGCAACCTTGGAATCGATGCCAAAGCGTGCGCCCAGCACCGTGACGATGATATTGGCGCCGCTCGAGCTCACCACGTGGATTTCGTTGCCCTCGACAAAGCCAAGGTCCTTGAGGTGGTGCTTCATGCCCTCATTGCCCTTTACACGAGACACGCGCACGGTTTCGCCCGCTTTTACCATCGAAAGCGGCATTGCCGGCATCTGCGGTCCGCAAGACATGAGTGGCTCCTAACGTCAGTTCGTCCTCAACATCGACGCGATAAAAGTTAACCACGTCTATGTTCGCTTTAGTAAACTAACACGTGGCTAACTTTTTGGAAAGGGTCCCCATTCAGATTTCGAAAAAGTTTCCTATATGAAACAAAAAGGCGCGGCAAAGAGCTGTCCTTTGCCGCGCCCTGTCATGCTTAGAGCGAGAGGTTTCTGATCGACGTAACGCAGGAAGCCTCGTCTACGCCCGAAACGCGAAAGATGATGTCCTCGCCGCACTCGCCGTAGAGAGCCATGAGGCCCATGACATCGCGACCGTCGGTATGGCGGTCGCCGATGCTGACCGACACGTCGCTACGGTGCTTGGCAATGATGTCATAGAGCAGCGCAACCGGGCGGGCGTGTAGTCCCAACGGATCTTTAATCGTCTTTGTAAACTCGACCATGTCCCCTCCCACGACATCACACATTCGGCCGGCAAACCCAGCCACGTGGTAGTTATTGTAGCGTTAGACGCTTATCGAGGGCCCCTCCGGATACCCCGTGGTCAAAAAGTGGCAAATATGAGTACTGTCACAAATTTAGTAGCAGCAAAATCGAGAGCAAATTGCCCAGCTTGAGCGATTCGAAGAGGTTGAAAGCCGTCAAACGCCCTTTAAAGGGAGTTAGATAAATCGATTTTGAGCCCATTTTCGCTCAGAGCAGGCCGAAAAATATGGCACTTCTTTTGCAACAGTACTCATATTTGGCATTTTTTGACCACGGGGGCCAAAACCATGCCCCAAAACACAAAAGGAGGGGCCTCGTAAGGCCCCTCCTTAGGAAAGGGAATCGATTTATTCCACAGCCGTAGATTAAACCTAGCCGCTACTCCATCATATCGAGGACGGAAGGGCGAAGCTCGTTCTCGGCGGCCTCGGGATCGGTCTCGCGCAGGCGGTTGATGTAGCGGTTGTACCACATCACGGCAAGGCCCAAGAAGACAACCACGCCGCCAACGTTGTAGACCAGCGTCAGCCACAGCGGCTGATCGAGCGGAATGGTGCCGCAGATAAGCACGAAGCAGAAGACCACAAGCAGGAATGCGGCAACGACCAGGCCAAAGCTGCGCGAACCCATGCGGAAGCCACGGGGAGCAGCGTCAAAGTTCTTGCGCAGCATAAAGTAGGCAAGCAAAATCAGCAGCGGTGGGAGCAGAGCGGTGGCAGCCGTCATGTTGGTGACGATCATGAGCAGGTCGTCGAGGTTACCGGAGCCCAGGGCCGGGATGATCAGGATGGGGACGACGATGGCGAACTGCAGCCAGGCAGCGCGGGCAGGAATGCCGTGCTCGTTGAGCTCGACGATCTTGCTACCAAAGACGCCCTTGGGGATCTCGGTGAAGAAGACCTTGATGGGAGCGGAGGTCCACATCATGAGGGAGCCCAGCGTGGCGGCGAGAAGGATCAAGCCGATGGCGCGCGTAGACACTTCCATGGGAATGCCAAAGTGGGCAAAGACAGCACCGAATACGTCGAAGATACCGGTGGAGATGGCAACGCCGCCCTCGGGGATGAACAGGTTAACCAGCAGCGAAGCGCCTGCATACAGAAGGCCGATGGTCAGGCCGGCGATAACGACGGTGCGCACGAAGGCCTTGACGCCACCCTTAAGGTCGTTAAGGAACACGCCGACAGACTCAGCGCCGCCAACGCCCTGGATGATCCAGGCAAGCGTACCGAAGAAGCCCCACGCAGTTGCGAAGTTGCTCATGTCGGGAGCCATGTTAGCGGGAGTAGGAGCCGTAGCGAACTCAACGCCGCCAAAGGCAGCAGCCAGGGACAGCAGGATGAACACGGCGGTCAGGCCGAGAGCCGCGGTCGAACCGAAGGAGGAAATGGAGCCGATCCACTTAGCGCCCTTGGTCGAAACCCACGTGGCGATAGCAAAGACGACGATCTCGATAATGGTGATCCACAGCTGCGAAAGCTCGGCGTTGGCACCAAAGAACACGTAGCTCGCGTAGATGATGACGTTGGGCAGGACGGACGCAAAGAAGAACAGGTTAACGAACCAGTAGCTAAATGCCGTCAGGAACGCCCAGCGACCACCCATCGAGGTCTTAACCCATGCGTACACGCCAGACTCGGAGTCCTTGTTGAGGCCGACGAACTCGGCGGTAACCAGGGTATAGGGGACAAAGTACAAAAGCGTGGCGAAGAAGAACGACGGCGCAGCTGCCAAGCCGATGGCCGCGTTGTTGTTGATGATGTTCTTGATACCGAACACGGCGGCGACCGTCATGCCCAGCAGAGCGAACGAACCAATCGTTCCTCGTTTTTCAGAGCTCATAAGCCCTCCCAATCATCTGTTAAATGTCATCTAAAACCGTCCGAGCTGCAAGTGCAAACACGGACGGCGCACCTGCTAAGGGGAATGGGGAAAAGGGAGTCAACAAAGCCATCCCCCTTAACGGCGCGAAGCAAACGTCCAGGCGGACGAATACTACTTGTTGGGGAAGGAATAACCTTCGACTGTCACGTGCAGTACCACGACGCGGGGATCCGCGGCATCGGCCACAACACGGTAGGCCTCGTCAATTTCGACGACGGCAACGCCGCCGGTGGGAATCGTCACGGTCTCCCCCGTACCCTCAAAGCGCTCGCGATCATCGATATCGCTGTAGGCGCGCGTACAGGTAAGATCGGCCTTGGAAGCCACCTCAACGGTCAGATTGCCGTCGAGCGGGGCGAGCACGGCATGGTAGCGACGGTGACCGACCAGATCGGCAGTAGCCGCCTCGTGGGCGTTCACCCACCAATACACCAGCGAGTCGCCGATAGAGTACGCCACATCGTGCTGCAGTTCAGAAACGCCGTCGAGTGCCTGACCGGTACGCATCCACTTCTTGACGGACTTCATCTGGGCGTCGAAATCGGCACGCGAGTTAAAGATATGCATGACTTATGCCTCCTTAATGGGTGCCAGCGCCTGAGCCAGATCGGCAGACGTCAGCGGTCGCAGGGACACCTCAAAGCTGAAGCTCTCAAAACGGGTGCGATAGGAATCGAGCACCTCGGAACCCCAAGAGTTCGAGCCAAGGCCGAGCAGCTGGTCGTTGATGTTGACCGTAACCGTGTCGCCCGGGACAAGATCGTAGACATGCTTGGCATTATCGATAGCCTCGCAGCTATAGGGCCATGCGGAGAACGAGAACGGATTGGAAGCGGCGTCGCTCGGACGCGTCACGACCAGACCGTCACCGTGGCTGGAGCGCAGGGCGACCCAGCGGGTACCCTCGCGGTTGGCGCAGTCCTGGGGCATAACGTAGGGCGTGAACATGTCGTCGACCGTAGTGCGGTAATGACCGACCGGGTTGGCGCGCAGCGAGTCCGGATAGTTCTCGCCCGGGCCGTGGCCATACCACTCGACGGCACGATCACAACCGGGAACCTCGAAGGAGATGCCGATGCGCGGGATAATGTCCGAATAGTCGCCGTAGGGATCGCCGGAAACCTTGAGGTCGACGCGGCCACTCGGAAGCACGGTATAGACGAGCTCGACGCGCATGCCGAACGCGCGGACGGGAGGAGCGATACGCTGGCTCACGGTAACGACGACCGCATTGCCGTCCTGCTTCCAATAAACATTGCGGGTAGACGTCTGCATCACATCGATGAAGTTATCCTTCCACAGGGAGTCGTACTCCTGAGCGTGGTTATCGACGAGCGGATGCCAAAAACCAACCTGGGGACCGGAGGTCATGACGTCGCGACCGGATGCCTTCCACTCGCTCACGGTACCGTTGACCTTGCTGAAGGTCAGCTCGCCGTTGAGGGAGCGAATGCGAATCTCCTGCTCGGTCTCCTCGACCGTAAGCTCAGGACGAGTGGGGGCGGCAATTGCCGGCGCCGGATGGTTTGCGATGGCAAACTGGCTTGCACCCAGTTGGAACATCGGCTCGCACCAGGCGTGAGCCGCCATGGTGTAGGCGTGCACGGTCAGCAGGGTCTCGCCCGCTGCGGCCTCGCGAATCACCAGCGGAAGCTGGACGGACTCGCCGGGGGCAACCGCACCGGGCATGAGCGTCTTGCGGCAGACCACGTCGCCGTCCACCAGGGTCTCCGCCGACAGGCAGACATCCTCGAGGGTGGTAAACCAGCGCTTGTTGGTG
>CALKBB010000221.1 GCA_937989795.1 uncultured Collinsella sp.
GGCAAATGCTGCTGACTTTTGACGAGCCGCAGCGAGCCATCGCCCCCGGCCAGGCAGTCGTTATCTACCGCGGCGACGTCGTCTTGGGTGGCGGCACCGTTACGGCAGCTATCAAGTAGCCGCGGGATTATCGCCGCACGTATCGAAGCACTTCAACAGCGGCATTCACCTCGACAACGCGACGCTCCAGGCCGCGGCGAATGGACTCGAGCCGTCCCTCCGCCGTGGCCCACTTGCTCTGCGAAAGGATCTCAATCGCCTCATCAACAAATCCGTCGAGTCGCGACGAATCGAACCAATCGAGCGAGTCGGCAAGCGCCAGCTGGACGGAAGGGTCGGGCCCAAACGGCTTAGCGGCAAACCCAAACTCCCCAGCTGCGAGCGCGGCAGTTGGTACGTTGTACCACAGGCAGTTGCCGCTATCGAACAGCGGAGCAGGTTTTATCTCCAGGGTGTCGACATTGCGGATGATGCCGAAGTTTCGCCAATGGCGATCGCTGTTGGCCAAAAGGGCATCGCAAACGATCATCTGCGACATAGACCTTCTCACGGCAGCCTCGTCTGCTCCATGCTTACCAAGGAATCGGCAGTACCGGTCGTACGTCGAGCTTCCTCGCTGGCTACCAAGTGCGCCCTTAACGTAAACAGCCGGAACGTATTCCTCGCGGCCGTCAAGAAAATCCTCGCACAGGCACACGGGGCCATTGAACATGCGCTCAACCGCGTAAGGAACAAACTCCCCCTTGGAAAGCAAGCGGCGATGCAGAGCCGTTGCAACCGCCTCGTTAAGGGGACGCTGATCGTCCATCTCGCAACCTTTAGCCAAAATGCGAATGCCGTTTCGGATCATCCACGATTTAGGGAGCTCGCCCTCGGACGTGTTATCCGGATTTTTAAGACCGATGCCTTCCAGCCAACCCGAACGCTCTTCGGGCGCCGATCGCTCAAAATCATTCTCGAAGTAATTGAGGTTTCGCCATTCGAGCCCGTCGCATTCTGCCGGTCGCAGCCAATAACAATCCGAAAGTGATAGGCCCAGGCACCGAACCGGAACCTCGATGCCACTGGCAATTCCCAGTTCACGATAGCGCGAGACGAGCCCGGGGCGGACGTCAGGCACCGACCGATGGCTCCACCACACGTTGAGCTCCCGTTTATTCACCGTAGGAGAAGAGCTCGAGCACGTGCCAAACGGCATCCTCTGCGCATCGAGTACCTCAGCGATTTCGAAGGAAAACTCGCGCGTCGGATCAAACGAAACACGCGCAACCTCGTAATCGGCCGACATCAGCGTAAACTTGCGCCCCACATCGGCCGCAGGACGGCGTCCACGTTTGCGGACCTTTTGATAGGCGACCGCAGAATTGTACTCGACCATCTTCCGTCCGCCCACAATATCGCACGCGAGCGTTCCCGATGCGGCAAGTTGAGATATGCGGGCTTTCGTAACGCCCAATAGGCGGGCAGCATCACCCATAGACAAGTACTCAGACATATCCATACACTGCATCACCTCGTTAAGTAATTTACGCGTTTAGTTAATAGATTACATACATCATAATACTAAACGACCTAAAGCGAAAAAAGGCCCGAGA
>CALKBB010000222.1 GCA_937989795.1 uncultured Collinsella sp.
GGACGCTATCCAGCCTCCCCTGAACGGGGATATCGTGTTCGATCACGTCACCTTCGGCTATGACAGCAACCGCAACGTCCTGCAGGATATGAGCTTTACCATCCCCGCCGGCAAAACCGTGGCCATCCTGGGCGCTACGGGCAGCGGCAAGAGCAGCATCGTACACCTGATGCAGCGCCTCTTTGAGCCGCAGAGCGGCCGCATCACCATCGGCGGCGTGGATATCCAGAAGATTGACCGCAGTTACCTGCGCGCCCATGTAGGCCTGGTGCTGCAGGAGCCCTTCCTGTATTCCAAGACGCTGCGCGACAACGTGGGCATCGCCGTCTCCCATCCCTCCCAGCAGGCCATTGAACGCGCGGCCGTGGACGCCAGCGCCCTTAGCTTTATCGAGGATAGCGAAAACGGCTGGAATACGGTGGTGGGCGAGCGCGGCAGCCGTCTTTCGGGCGGACAGAAGCAGCGCGTTGCCATCGCGCGTGTGTTTCTCAAGAACCCCAAGATCCTGATTTTGGACGAGGCGACGAGTGCTTTGGATAACGAGAGCGAGGAGGCGGTGCAGGAGTCGCTCGAAGAGCTGGCACGCGGCCGCACCACGATTATCATCGCCCACCGTCTCTCGACTATTAAGCATGCTGATGAGATTGCGACCGTTGAGCATGGTCGCGTTGTGGAACGTGGCACGCACGAGGAGCTTCTCGCCCGTGGCGGCACCTATGCCCGTTACTATCGAATGCAGTTCGAAGGTGCGCGTGCGCACGAGCTCGACTGATTGATATGACAGGAAGATCATGGCTGATAAGAACCCTTTGACTCCGGAAGAAGTGACGGAGTTATTCTCCGAAATCGATGCATCCGGCGTCTTGGATCCCACACTTGCCAAAAAGCGTACCGAGCGCATGCGCGAGAAAGAGGCCGCCGTCAAGCACGGTGATAAGGCGACGCTGGCGCGGCTGCGCAGCGAGGATCGCGCGAGCCAGGCAAAACATATCGACCCGCTGTCCGAGGACGACCCTTCGGGTTCGCAGGTGAGCCATACCATTACGAAGACTGCCATGGCCGTGGTTATCGGCATTTTGGTGCTGATTGTTGGCATGCAGATTGGCTACGGCGTGATGCGACGTCTGAACACCGCGAACCTCTCCGAGAGCGTTTCTGTGGATACCGTCTCGACCGCGCTCAAGGGTGGACTTGAATGGGGCAATGGCTTTACGCAGTTCCCGCTCGATTTTACCGTCGACGAGGCCGATGAGCGCACGGGCACGGTTGAGGTGACAGTGCTGGATACGTCTTCTGCCAATGAACTCGAGCTGCTGTCCAACGGTCAGATTCAGGCGGCGGCGCTCGCAACCAATGCCCTGCTCAACGACAAGATCGACCGCGTGGTGTATAACGTTCACGCCTATATCGACGAGGACAGCAGGATCCAGCATGATTCCTTCTTTGGCATGTTTCCCGCTCAGGGCCACCAGAGCGCCATCTTGACGTTCGTTTGGACCAAAAGCTCGTCCAACGCCACGAGTATCGACTGGAAGATGCGCATCGTAAGCATGGACGACACCATTGCCGAGCGCATTCAAAAACAGGTCAACTCGGTTTCGTCGCTTATCGAGGACCCGGTGGTGAGCCAGACCAAGATCACGGAGGAGCAGGCCGAGCGCGATCTTGAGCATCGTCTGCACGGTCGAGAGATCTTCCGCGGCGGAAAGCCCGATCGCACGCCGTCCGAGCTGCTGGAGCAGGACAAGCAAAAGTAGTCCGCAGCCACATAGAACGATGTCATCCCGCGTGAGTCGCAAGCCCACGCGGGATGATTTTTTAATCACCGTCCCAGAAAAATCATTATGCATAGAAAGTCATAATTATCATTTCGTAAACATTTCGATGAAATTAACGCCATGAGGCATGCTTGCGGTTACAATACCGCGAGGCCTAACTACACACCTTTAAGCCGGTCCTGTGAGACCGGGAAGGAGAACTATGGCGAACAACCATATTGCGGGTGCTGCCGCCCGCACCATCGCGCCCAGTGAGCTGTGCCAGCGTATGCTGGCTAAAACCAGCAAGGGCACCTGCGGTCTCTGCATCCTATACCTTGAGGATGGGACCATTTTTTATGGCCGTGCATGTGGTGCCGAGGGTACCGCAACCGGCGAGGTCTGCTTTAACACGTCGCTCGAGGGCTACTTTGAGGTCATGACCGATCCGAGCTATGCCGGCCAAATCGTAACCATGACCTATCCGCAGATCGGCAACTACGGCATTGACGAGACCGACGTCCAGTCGGCCTTCCCCGGCGATACAGCTCGCCCCGCGAGTGCTCCCGCTATGCGTGGCATGGTCGTCCACGACATGTGCGCCACGCCTTCTAACTGGCGCTCGACCGTCAGCGTGCCGGAGTACCTGCGTGCACACGGTATCGTCGCTATCGAGGGCGTCGACACCCGCGCTCTTGTGCGCCACCTGCGCGACAACGGATCCAAGATGGGTATTATCTCGACGGAGATCTTTGACGTCGACGACCTTGCCGAGCGCCTGTCCGCCGCGCCTACGCTGGTCGGCGAGAACCTGGTCAAGACCGTGAGCTGCCCTGAGCCCCATGTCTTCGCCGCGAGTGACCTGCCCTCCGAGCATGGCTTTGCGCTTGCGGCCCCCGCTCCCGCCCGCCACAGCGTGGTCGCGTACGACTGCGGCGTCAAGCGCGGCATCTTGGAGGGTCTGGTTCGTGCCGGCTGCGACCTCACCGTCGTGCCGTGGGATACACCCGCGCGTCAGGTGCTCGACATGAATCCCGACGGCGTCTTTTTGTCCAACGGCCCCGGCGACCCCGATGCCGTGGTGGAGACCTACGAGCAGGTGCAGCAGCTAATCGGCAAGGTGCCGGTCTTTGGCATCTGCCTCGGTCACCAGATGATCAGCTTGGCGTGCGGCGCCCAGATGGAAAAGCTCAAATTCGGTCACCGTGGTGGCAACCAGCCGGTTATGAATCTGGTCAGCCGCCGTGTGGAGATTACCGCGCAAAACCACGGCTTTGGCCTGTTGTTCCCCAGCTTGGGCAAACTGATCCCCGAGCTCTCTGGCGGCGAGACCGAACATGCGGCCGGCGGCGACCTGCGCGCCTGGGTGCGTCGCGGCATCGCGCCGGTCGTGATGAACGAGCGCTTCGGCCGCATTCGCCTGACGCACGTGAACCTCAACGACGGCACCGCCGAGGGCATCCAACTGCTCGACGCCCCGTGCTTCTCGGTCCAGTATCACCCCGAGGCATCGCCCGGCCCCACCGATGCCCATTATCTCTTTACCGCCTTTACGCGACTCATGGACGGCGAGGAGAACTACCTGGACATCGACACCGCGAAGGACCGCCTCGCCGGCTGGAATTTCGCCGAGACCGCCGCGACCGAGACCGAGGAGAACTAACATGCCTAAACGTACCGACATCAAGCGTATCCTCGTCATTGGCTCGGGCCCCATTGTCATTGGCCAGGCCTGCGAGTTCGATTACTCCGGCGCCCAGGCCTGCAAGGTGCTCAAGGAGGATGGCTTTGAGGTCATCCTGGTCAACTCCAACCCGGCGACCATCATGACCGACCCGGGCTTGGCCGACCGTACCTATGTCGAGCCCATCACCGCCGAATTTATCGAGCGCGTGATTAAGAAGGAGCGCCCGGACGCGCTGCTGCCCACGCTGGGCGGCCAGACCGGTCTGAATGCCGCCGTCGAGCTGGCAAAGGACGGCACACTCGACAAGTACGGCGTCGAGATGATCGGCTGTGACCTTGCCGCCATCGAGCGCGGTGAGGATCGCAAGCTCTTTAACGAGGCCATGGCCGAGATCGGCCTGGAGGTCGCGCGCTCGGGCTATGCCTACAGCGTGGCTGACGCCGAGGCCATCGCCGAGCGTGTGGGCTATCCCTGTGTGCTGCGTCCGAGCTTTACCTTGGGCGGCGCCGGTGGTGGCATCGCGCATACTCATGAGGAGCTCGTCTCCATCGTGAGCCAGGGCCTTGAACTCTCGCCCGCCCACGAGGTGCTGGTCGAGGAGTCCATCGAGGGCTGGAAAGAGTATGAGATGGAGGTCATGCGTGACCACGCCGGCAACGGCATCATCGTGTGCTCCATCGAGAACCTCGACCCCATGGGCGTGCATACCGGTGACTCCATCACCGTGGCGCCGGCGCAGACCCTCTCCGACCTTGAGTATCAGCGCATGCGTGTCGCCTCGCTCGCCATCTTGGAGAAGATCGGCGTCGAGACCGGTGGCTCCAACGTGCAGTTTGCCGTGAATCCCAACACCGGCCGCCTGATCGTCATCGAGATGAACCCGCGCGTGAGCCGTTCGTCCGCCCTCGCTTCCAAGGCCACGGGTTTCCCCATTGCCAAGGCCGCCGCGCGCCTGGCGGTGGGCTACACGCTCGACGAGATCGTCAACGACATCACCAAGGCAACGCCCGCCTGCTTTGAGCCCACGATCGACTACTGCGTGGTCAAGGTGCCGCGCTTTGCCTTCGAGAAGTTCAAGGGTACCGACCCCACGCTCACCACGCGCATGAAGGCCGTGGGCGAGATTATGGCGATCGGCCGCACCTTTGAGGAGGCCTTTGGCAAGGCCATGCGCTCGCTGGAGGACGGGCATCAGGGCATCTGCGCCGGTGGCAAGGAAGGTGCAGACAAGCTGAGCGACGATGAGCTCGCTCAGGCCGTGGCAACCCCGACCGAGCACCGCATCTTCTTTGTGGTCGAGGCCCTGCGCCGCAGCTGGGATGTTGCGCGCATCCACGCCATCTGCGGTATCGATCCGTGGTATCTCAACCGCATCAACGATATGGTGCAGGTCCAGGAAAGCATCCGCGGCCTGCGTGTGGAAGACATTGACGCCGACGCGATGCGCCTGCTCAAGCAGTACGGCACGAGCGACGCCGAGATCGCTGCGCTGACCGGCTCGGACGAGCGCTTTGTGCGCGCCTATCGCAAGGGTCTGGGCGTGGTCCCCAGCATGAAGACGGTCGACACTTGCGCCGCCGAGTTCTCGAGTGCCACGGAGTATCACTACAAGACCTACGAGAACATCTACCGCACGAGCCCGCTCGCCAAGAAGTGCGTTGCCCCCGACGAGACCACGCCGGCAAGCAGGCCCAAGGCGATGATTCTGGGTGCCGGACCCAACCGTATCGGCCAAGGCATCGAGTTCGACTACTGCTGCGTGCATGCGAGCTATGCGCTGGCGGCCCGCGGCTTTGAGACCATCATGGTCAACTGCAACCCCGAGACTGTCTCGACCGACTATGACACGTCCGATCGCCTGTACTTTGAGCCGCTCACCTACGAGGACGTCATGGACGTTATCGATGTTGAGCGCCCCGACGGCGTCGTGGTGACGCTCGGCGGCCAGACCCCGCTTAAGCTGGCGCGCATGCTCGAGGAGAGCGGCGTGAATATCATGGGTACCAAGCCCGACGCCATCGACTTCGCCGAGGACCGCGAGCGTTTTGCCGCCCTGCTCGATAAGCTGGGCATTATGTACCCGCCGGCGGGCCAGGCCACCTCGTTTGAGGAGGCCGAGGCCGTTGCCGCACACATTGGCTACCCGCTGCTGGTACGTCCGAGCTATGTGCTGGGCGGCCGCGGCATGATGATCGCCTACGATGCCGAGCATCTGCGCGATTACATGGCCGAGGCTGCGCGCATCAGTCCCGACTACCCGGTGTATCTCGATCGCTTCCTGGAGGGTGCGATTGAGTCCGACGTCGACGCCTTGTGCGACGGCGAGGAGGTCTACATCGGCGGCATCCTGGAGCATATCGAGGAGGCCGGCATTCACTCAGGTGACTCCGCGACCTGCATTCCGCCGTTTAGCTTTAGCGAGAGTCTGCAGGCGAAGCTCCGCGAGACCACGCGCCGCATCGCGATGGCGCTGGGAGTCCGCGGCCTGGTCAACGTGCAGTATGCCATCAAGGGCGAGACCGTCTACGTGATCGAGGCTAACCCGCGTGCCAGTCGTACCGTGCCGTTCATCTCCAAGGCCACTGGCGTACCGCTGGCCAAGTGCGCGGCGCGTATCATGGCGGGCGATTCCATCGCGAGCCTGGGCCTGCCGAGCGACGAGCGTCAGCTGGATTGGTTCTGCATGAAGGAAGCCGTTATGCCCTGGGGCCGTTTCCCGGGCGCCGACGTTATCCTGGGGCCCGAGATGAAGTCGACGGGCGAGGTCATGGGTATCGCCAAGAGCTATCCCGAGGCATACGCCAAGACGCAGCTGGCGATCGACTACAAGCTGCCCGATCCGAGTTGCGGCAAGGTGTTCATTAGCGTGTGCGACCGCGATAAGCGCCATATCCTTTCGGTCGCGCGTATCCTGCGCTACCTGGGCTTTGACATCTGCTCCACCGAGGGTACGGCGCGCGTGCTGCGTGGCGGCAACGTGACGTGCGAGGTCGTGGAGAAGATTAGCGGCCCGCATGACGGCGAGCGCCCCAACATCGGCGACCTCATCGCCGATGGCAAGATCGCGGTAATCATCAACACGCCGTACGGCCCGGGTTCGCGTGGCGACGGCTATCTGTTGCGTACCGAGGCAGTGCGCCGCGGCGTGACCTGCGTGACGGCGATGTCTGCGGCCAATACGTACGTGAGTGCCATCGAGGCAGTGCGTGAGGACCAGCAGGGCCACGGCAGCGCTAACGACATGGGCATGGACGTCATCGCCCTGCAGGACCTGCCGCAGCACACGGTGTAGTTGACCTGGCCGGCCGGGGCGGGAGGGGCCGAGATTTTCCCCTTTCGCTCCGGCTGCAAGCAGAGTCGCTCAGGAGGAAA
>CALKBB010000223.1 GCA_937989795.1 uncultured Collinsella sp.
CCGTTCGCGCTGCGCGGCCGCGCGTTGACGAGCTCACCCGTTCGCGTGACGAGTCCCGTGCGCAGGCAAGCGACCTGGGTCTCCAGATTGCCGAAGCCAACGACGAGCTCGATCGCGTGCGCCGTGACGATTCCGAGGCAGCCGGCAAGCTCGCCGATGCCAAGGTTCGCCTGGCCCAGACGAGCGAGCGTCTTCGTTCGCTGAAGGGCCGCGTGCCCGATCTGGAGCATCGCCTGGAGGGCATCGACCGCCGTATCCGCGGAACACGGCAGGCCTCGCGCTCGCTCGAGTTGCTGCGCCTGCGCGTCGACCCCATGCACGAGCGCTATTCGGCCCTGCTGGATCGTGCATCGGATTGGGCCGCGCGCCTGCGTGACCAGGCTTCGCTCGAGGAGGCGGACTCGGCCTCGCTCAAGAAGACCATCGAGGACGCCAAGGCCGAGGTCTCCCGCGCCAAGGAGCGGGTCGATGCCGCCACCGCGACGCAAAATGAGTTCAAGGTCGCACGCGGTAAGCTCGAGGTGCAGGTAGAGGCGGCCATCAAGGCCATTACTGCCGATGGCACCACGGTGCTCGAGGAAGCGCTCATGCTTCCTGCGCCTACCGACCGCGACGCCGCCGAGCGCGAGCTCAACCAGCTCGTGCGCCAGATCAACAACCTGGGCCCTGTGAACCAGGTTGCCATGGAGGAGTACGAGCAGCTCAAGCGCCGCGCCGATTACATCGAGGAGCAGCTGGCCGATCTTGAGAGCGCACGCAAGGCGCTCACCAAGATCACGGTGGCCATCGACCGCAAGATGCGTAAGGCCTTCCTGGTGACCTTTGAGAAGGTCGATGCGAACTTCCGCGAGATCTTCGCCATGCTGTTCCCGGGTGGCCAGGCACATCTGGAGATGACCGATCCTGAGCATCCAGCCGAGACGGGCATCGAGGTCGTGGCGCAGCCGCGTGGCAAGCGCATCACCAAGATGATGCTCATGTCGGGTGGCGAGAAGAGCCTGACAGCGCTCGCCTTGCTCTTTGCCGTGTATCGCACGCGCACGGTGCCGTTCTATGTGCTGGACGAGGTCGAGGCGGCACTCGATGACGCCAACCTGTCCAAGCTCATCGGCGCACTCGACGTGTTGCGTTCCGATACGCAGCTCTTGGTTATCTCGCACCAGCGCCGTACTATGGAGGACGCTGACGTCCTCTACGGCGTCTCGATGCAAGCCGACGGCGTCAGTCGCGTCGTCTCTCAAAAACTCGATCGCGAAACCGGAAAGGTCGTGAATGCATAATGGGATTCTTCGATGCTCTCTCGCGCGGACTTGAGCGCAGCCGCGAGGCCCTCAACGAGGTCTTTTACTTTGGCGGCGAGGTCGATGAGGATTTTTGGGAGGATCTAGAGGACACCCTCGTCATGGGTGACATGGGTGCCGAGGTCGCCATTCAGGTCTCCGATGACCTGCGCGATGCCGCGGCCAAGAAGAACCTCAAGACCGCCCCGCAACTCCGTCGCGCCCTGGCCGAGCAGCTCGAGCAACATTTTGTGCCCGCCGAGCGAGATCCGTTCGCCGACACGCCGAGCTGCGTGCTGTTTGTGGGCATTAACGGTGCCGGCAAGACCACCACGGTCGGCAAGATCGCGAGCGCCATGGCTGCCCGCGGCAAGAACGTCGTGATCGGTTCGGCCGATACCTTCCGCGCCGCCGCCATCGAGCAACTCGATGTGTGGGGCCAGCGCGCAGGCGTCCCCGTCATCAAGCGCGACCGCGGCTCCGACCCGGCAAGCGTTTGCTACGACGTGCTCGACGAGGCCGACAAGCGCGGCAGCGACCTGGTGCTTATCGACACCGCCGGCCGTCTGCACACGAGCCCCGAACTCATGCGTGAGCTTGCCAAGGTGGTCAACGTGACGCGTAAGCGCGCCGCCAATATGGCCGCCGGCCCCATGCCGGTCTCGGTCGTCCTCGTGATCGATGCCGCGACAGGCCAAAACGGTCTGAACCAGGCGCTCGAGTTTAACGAGGCGCTGGGCCTGGACGGTATTATCATGACTAAGCTCGACGGCACGGCTAAGGGCGGTATCGCCATGGCCGTTGCCGAGAAGCTCAAGCTCCCGATCCTGCGCGTGGGCGTGGGCCAGCAGGTCGATGACCTGCAGGAGTTCAATGCCAAAGATTTCTGCCGCGCCCTGGTGGGCGAGTCCAATTAAGGAGTGACTAGTGTTTGATTCCCTGAGCGATCGCCTCAACGACACATTTGACCGCCTGCGCGGCAAGGGCAAGCTGACCGAGGCCGACATTACCTCGGCAATGCGCGACATTCGCATGGCGCTGCTCGAGGCCGACGTCAACTTCAAGGTCGTCAAGGAGTTCGTCGCCAAGACCAAGGAGCGCTGCATGACCGCCGAGGTCATGGAGTCACTGTCGCCGGCGCAAAACGTCGTCAAGATCGTGCTCGACGAGCTCACCGAGATGCTCGGCTCTACCGAGAGCAAGCTCGTCTTTAGCAACCGCATTCCCAATGTCATCATGCTCGTGGGCCTGCAGGGCTCCGGTAAGACCACGGCGGCCGTAAAGCTGGCCTACCAGCTCAAGAAGCAGGGCCGCTCGCCGCTTCTCGCCGCGTGCGACGTCTACCGTCCCGCAGCTGCCGACCAGCTGGCCACGCTCGGTGCCGAGATCGGCGTACCGGTCTTCCGCGGCGACGGTGCGCACCCGGTCGATATCGCCAAGGGCGCCATCCAGGAGGCCGTCGGCCACCTGCGCGATGTGGTCATCGTCGATACCGCCGGTCGTCTGCAGATCGACGAGCAGATGATGCAGGAGGCCGTGGATATCAAGAAGGCCGTCAAGCCCGATCAGGTGCTGATGGTCGTCGATGCCATGACCGGCCAGGATATCGTCAACGTCGTCTCGACCTTCGCCGAGCGCACCGACTTTGATGGCGTGATTATCTCCAAGCTCGACGGAGACGCCCGTGGCGGTGGCGCACTTTCGGTGCGTCAGGTGACCGGCAAGCCCATCAAGTTCGTGAGCATGGGCGAGAAGCCCGATTCGCTTGAGCCGTTCTATCCCGATCGCATGGCCAAGCGCATTCTGGGTATGGGCGATGTTGTCGGCATCATCGAGAAGGCCCAGGAGGCGGCTGATGCAGAGCAGCTTGAGGCTGCCGAGCGTATGCTGCGCGAGGGCTTCACCATGAACGATATGCTCGACCAGATGAAAGCCGTCAAGAAGATGGGCGGCATGAAGGGCATCCTGGGTATGCTCCCCGGCGGCCAGCGCGCGCTCAACCAGATGGGCGGCAATTTGGATGAGGGCATCTTCGACAAGAACGAGGCCATCATCATGTCGATGACCAAGGAGGAGCGCCTTCGCCCCTCCATCATCAACGGCCAGCGCCGTGCCCGCATTGCCAAGGGCGCCGGCGTGACCCCCACCGAGGTCAATAGCCTTATGAAGCAGTGGGGCGAGATGAATAAGATGATGGGCCGCATGCGCACGATGGCCAATCAGGCACAGGCCGGCGGCAAGAAGGGCAAAAAGGGTAAGAAGGGCAAGAAGATGCGCATGCCCAATATCCCTGGCCTGGACGCTATGGGTCTGGGCGGCATGGGCGGCCTGGGTACGGGCGGTCCCAAGTCCGATATGGAGCTGCTGCGCCAGATGGAAGCGCAGATGCGTAATAAAAAGTAACGACTGGTTGAGTCGTGTATGGCGAAGGCCGCCCGGATGGTATTCCAGGCGGCCTTCGCCGTTCGTTCGCAGGTTGTTGCGCACGTGGAAGCGTGCTGGCGCCAGGGCATTTGCCGTTAGTGGCAGCCGCAGCCCTCGTGACCCTCGTGCTCGTGATGGCCGTGGCAGCTGCAGGACTCGCCATGTTCGTGGGCGTGATCGTGGTCATGGCCGTGGCAGCCGCACGTGGCCTCGCCGGTCTGTGCGAGCCTGCCGGCAATGAGGGCCTCGACGCAGGCGTCGCAGCTGCCCTGGGCGCCCGCATAGACCGTGATGCCGGCTTGGGTGAGCGCGTTGATGGCACCGCCGCCGATGCCGCCGCAGATGAGCGTGTCAACGCCACCGTTGGCGAGCAGGCCCGCCAAGGCGCCGTGGCCGGTGCCACCGGTGCCCACGACCTGCTCGTTGAGCACCTTGCCATCCTGGATGTCGTAGATCTTGAACTGTTCGCTGCGGCCAAAGTGCATAAAGATGCTGCCGTTGTCGTACGTCGTTGCCACCCTCATGGTGCCGACCTCCTTTGCTGGCCATTCGGCCGTCGTCGTGGTGATGGGGGAGTATGCGATATTACCGCCCTTGATACTCAGCGCGCGCCCGTTGACCAGCGCGTTTGCCACCTTGCGATGCGCACGGCTGCAGATGGCCGCCACGGTGGCGCGAGCGATGCCCATGTGCTGGGCGACGGTCTGCTGATTGAGGCCTTCCAGGTCGCACAGCCGCAGGACTTCGAGCTCGTCGACCGTCATCTCGATGGCGTCTCCGCTGGCAAGGCCGTCAGGGGTAAAGCCGCGATATTCGGGGATGATCCCGACGCGGCGCAGTTTCTCGCGTCTTCCTGCCATGCACACTCCTTATCTGACATATGTCAACAATAGAATAGCGAACGCGCAGATTTGCGCAAGGCATTTTTGGCATATGTCAGAAAATGAGGGCTTATGTTTGGGCTGTGGGGCCGCGTGCGCCTGGGCTACAATGAATTTCGCTTTTAGGCGACTGACAGGAGGGTCAATGAGCAAGGCTGATCAACAGTTTGTAACCATGTGCCGCGATATCTTGGACCATGGCACCACCACCGAGGGCCAAAAGGTCCGACCGGTGTGGGAGGACGGCACCCCTGCCTATACCATTAAGAACTTTGGCGTTACGGCTCGCTACGACCTGCGTGAGGAGTTTCCCGCGCTCACACTGCGTCGCACGGCGCTTAAGTCTGCCATGGACGAGATTCTGTGGATCTATCAAAAGAAGTCAAATAACGTCCACGACCTCAACAGCCATATTTGGGATGAGTGGGCCGACGAGACTGGCTCCATCGGCAAGGCCTACGGGTACCAGATTGGGCAGAAAAGCCATTATGCCGAGGGTGACTTTGACCAGATGGACCGCGTGCTGTACGACCTTAAGAACACGCCGTACAGCCGCCGCATTATGACCAACACCTACGTGTTTAGCGACCTGTCCGAGATGCACCTGTATCCGTGCGCCTACAGCGTGACCTATAACGTGACGCAGCGCCCGCAGGACGATAAACCCACACTCAACATGATTCTCAACCAGCGCAGCCAAGACATTTTGGCCGCCAACAACTGGAATGTGTGCCAGTACGCCATTTTGCTGATGATGGTCGCGCAGTCGGTCGATATGATTCCCGGCGAGCTGCTGCACGTGATCGCCGATGCCCATATTTATGACCGTCATGTCGATATCGTCCGTGAGCTTATCGAGCGTCCACAGTTTGCGGCCCCCAAGGTAACGCTTAACCCCGATGTGCACGATTTCTATGCGTTTACGACCGATGACCTTATCGTGGAGGGCTACGAGCACGGCCCGCAGGTCAAGAACATTCCCATTGCGGTGTAGGTGGCGCTTATGACGTGTAAGCTTTCTGCCATCGTCGCCGTGTGCGACGATTGGGGCATTGGGTGCGAGGGCGACATGGTGGTGTCCAATCGCGCCGACATGCGCCATTTTGTGGCCTGCACCAAGGGTTGCCCAGTCATTATGGGGCGCAAGACGCTACTGAGTTTTCCCGGCGGGCGCCCGCTCAAGAACCGCCGCAATATCGTGCTTACCCGCGACGAGGATTTTGCGGTCGAGGGCGTTGACGTGGTACATAGCGTTGACGAAGCGCTCGCCACGGTAGCCGATGAACCCGTTGCGTGGGTGATCGGCGGCGGCGAGGTCTATCGGCAGTTTTTGCCGTACTGCGTGGAGGCCGAGGTCACGCATAACCACTGCGTCCATCCTGTGGACACGTATTTTCCCAATTTGGACGCCGATCCTGCATGGGAAGTTTCGCAGGCTGGCGGGGTTGCCACGATTGCCGCGGGCGAGGGCGACGAAGGCCTCGATTATGAGTTCGTGACGTATCGTCGCGTTGAGGCGTAAATTGCCTGGCGTGAACGGTATCATCGGGTTGATTGAATGCATGGGGCGGCGCTTAGCGTCGCCTCGTTTAGTATAGATGTGCTGTAAAGAAGGGTGCGGGTTGGCTGCTATGACTGATGCCGTTGAGGTTCTGCGAATTGATTCGCTCGAGGACGAGCGGCTCGATGCCTACGTGCGACTGACCGAGCGCGAGCTGCGCTGCGTGTTGGAGCCGCAAAAGGGCATCTTTATCGCCGAGAGTGCCAAGGTTATTGAGCGCGCGGTCCGTGCCGGATACCAGCCGGTGAGCTTTCTTTTGGGCGAACGCTGGCTCGATCAGATGATGCCGCTGTTTGAGCGCCTGGTTGCGCGCGAGGGCGCAGGTCCGGTTCCTGTGTTCGTGGCCTCCATGGAGCTCATGGAGCAGTTGACGGGCTTTAACGTGACGCGCGGCGCGCTGGCGGCGTTCCGTCGCCCGCGTCAGATTCCGGTTGATGAGTTCTTGGGCGGCGTCGTCGAGGCGGCGGGGGATCGTCCGGTGCGCGTGTGCGTGCTTGAGGGTATTGTTGATCACACCAATGTTGGCGCGATTTTCCGCTCGGCTGCCGCATTGAACGTTGACGGTATTTTGGTCAGCCCGACGTGCTGCGACCCGCTGTACCGTCGCTCGGCCCGCGTGAGCATGGGCACGGTTTTCCAGGTGCCTTGGACGCACATTGGCAGCGAGGCGCGCGTATGGCCGCATGATGGGCTGGCGGCGCTGCACGATGCCGGCTTTTCGTGTGCCGCTATGGCGTTGACGGACGACTCTGTTTCGCTTGATGATCCTGTGCTGCAGAAAATTGATCGCTTGGCGATTTTTATGGGCACCGAGGGTGCCGGCTTGGGCGCCAAGACCATTGCCGGCTGTGACCACGCGGTGCGCATTCCGATGGCGCACGGGGTCGATTCGCTCAACGTGGCCGCGGCGAGTGCCGTCGCCTTTTGGCAGTTGTGCCCGCACGTGAGCAATGAGTACCACTATCAGCCGGGTTTGTATCACTAGGCAGATGGTTCGCACCGGGCTCTGACTCGGGGTGTTTCGGTCGACGCCGGTCGGTGCTAAGCTGCTATTGGCTTGGGTCTTAAATTACTGTTTTGTCGGTTGACGTGCGCTTTTGGGGAGGGCGTGTGGCTAAGAAATCTACGGCTATCGATGTAACGCAGGGTGTTATTTGGCAGCAGCTGCTTTCGCTATGTGTTCCCATCTTTTTTAGTTCGTTTTTTCAGCAGGCCTACACGCTTATCGGTACGTATATCGTTGGCCAGTTTGGCGGCAAGCTCGCGCTGGGTGGCATTCAAGCCACGATGGTGCTCACCGAGCTCTGCATTGGCTTTTGCGTTGGCGTCGGCGCCGGCTGCGCAGTCATTACTGGTCAGTATTTTGGCCAGCACGATGATGACCGGCTGAGTCGTTCGGTCCATACGGCCATGACCCTCGCGCTGGTGGGCGGTATCGTTTTCTCGATTCTTGGCATAGTGTTCGTTGAGCCCATGCTGGTGCTTATGAACACGCCGCATGAACTATTGGCCGAGGGCGTGGCCTATGCTCGTTGCTATTTTGCCGCCATGGTTGCGGCGCTGCTGCTCAATATGGGAACGGCACTGCTGCGCGCCGTGGGCGACACGCGCGGGCCTGCTGTGATTATCGCTTCCGGCTGCCTTGTTAATGCGGTGCTGGATGTCATCTTCGTTGCCGTGCTTCATATGGAGGCTCTGGGCTGCGGCATCGCGGTGGCGCTGACCATTTGCTCCAACGCCACGATGATCGTGATTCGTATGATGCACGCACCGGGTGCGTGGCGGCTTTCGCTGTCCAAGCTCGGCATTGATCCGGGCATTTGTAAGAGCATGATCTCGTGTGGTCTGCCGCTTGGCTTTCAGTCTGCTGCGTATTCGATTTCCAACGTTTTGATTCAGGTGTCGGTCAACTCGTTTGGCGCCGATGTCACCACGGCTTGGGGTCTTTCGGGCCGCCTGGATGGCATTGTCTGGATGGTTACCGAGGCGCTTGGCGTGTCGATCACCACGTTCTCGGCACAGAACTTTGGCGCGCGCAACTACGAGCGCATGCGAAAGGGCTACCATACGTCGCTCGTGCTGTCGTTTATGCTCATTGGTGGCCTGTCTGCCGTGCTGCTGGTGTTCTCGGGTCCGTTGTCGCGCCTGTTTGTCGACGATGCTTCGATTTCGGCGTACACCACGACGATTCTTCATTTTATCGCGCCGTTCTACGCGATCTTCTCGATTATCGAAAACGCGTCGGGTTCCATCCGCGGCGCCGGTGTGAGCTTGCAGCCCATGCTGCTCACGATTTTTGGCACTGTCGTGCTCAGGGTGATCTGGGTGTTTGCGATTATGCCGTTCGATCCGTCGCTTGAGCACCTGCTGTTGGTTTACCCCGTAACCTGGCTCATCACGGCCACGATGTTCACCATCTACCACCACAGCGGAAACTGGCTCGGCCGCGCCACCGCCTAGTCATTAGGGATGTTCTTAAACGACTAGTCGTTGGGGACGTTCTTAAATGACTAGTTGTTTGGGACACTCTTTGCGACACGATTTTCTGGTTTTCATTCAGTTCGTGTTGCATGCCCTTGTAAACTTGCTGAACGGGCTTAGCAAATTAGATCGTCCGCGCCTATCAGATGTTGCCCGCCGGGTTTTGCGATGGGAGGGCGATATGCCAAGAACAGGTCGAGTCGTTTCGTTAACGGGCTATAACCACATTATCGCGCGTGGAAATGGCGGCATTTGCATCTTTGAAGACGACGAGGATCGATATCGGATGCTCACGTTGTTCGAGGGCAAACTCGTCGGCAATGGTATTGGCGTTACGGCGTGGTGCCTTATGTCGAACCATTTTCATCTCATGGTTGATGACCCTAACGGAAGAATCTCATCTTGCATGAGCGGCATCCTTACCTCATATGCTAAGTATTTCAATCGCAAAACTGACCGTGTTGGCCATTTGTTTCAGGATCGGTTTAAGAACATTCCAGTTGAGAATGATATACAGGCAATTGCGCTTGCCGACTACATCCATATGAACCCAGTTAAGGCGGGTGTTTCTGCTGTCGATACATATCGCTGGTCTAGCTATCGAGCATACGCGTATGGTTATGACGGATTTGGGTTTTGCGATCCAGGTATAGTGCTGGACCTTGTGGGCGGTTCGCTGGAGTATCGGCGTTATCTTGATGATCGGCTTGAAAGCGCGCCTTATAATGCCGAGCCTCATCCTCGCGTTCTCGACGACAAAGTGCTCGAAATCGCAAAACAGATTGCAGCTCCAGCCTCTCTTTCGGATATCAAGGCGATGACTCCAACTGAGCGCAGACCCGTTCTTTGCAAAATGCGAAAAGCGGGCCTCACGGTCAATCAAATTGTGAGAGCCGTTGGCCTTGGTCGGGCAACGATCGCAAATGGCACGTCGGGTTGGCGTGAATTTTAGGGCCGGGATTTTGCCCTTTTACCAAGAAAGAGTGTCCCCAACGACTAGACATTTAAGAACGTCCCCAATGACTAGTCGTTTGCTATCTACCATTACAGCGGCAACTGGCTCGGCCGCGCCACCGCCTAGTCATTGGTGACGCCTGTAATGACTAGTATTCGATGCCTTGACGGGCTAGGAGGCCTTCGTCAAAGTAGTGTTTGACGGGGCGCATTTCGGTGACTAGGTCCGCGAGGTCGGCTAGCGGCAGCAGGCCTCGGCCGGTGAGCACGAGCTCTGTGGTGGCAGGCTTCAGCGCGATCAGCCCCTCCACATCTTCACGCGTCACAAAGCCGCGGCGCATGGCCTCGCCGAGTTCGTCCAAAATCAGAACGTCGACCTGTGAGATCTGCTCGCGTGCGAGCTCCATGATCTGTGCGGCGCAAGCCTCGGGCGTGTCGCGATTGGCCTGCACAATACGCAGCCCCAGGCGCGGCGCGGCTTCGTGTTCGGCGCAGTGTAGCTTCTTGGCAAACTGCAGCATGAGTACGTCGAGCCCATAACCTGTGGCGCGCATCGCCAATCCCAGTGCAGCCGTGGTTTTGCCCTTGCCGTCGCCCGTATAGATCTGAACCTTGCCGACTTCGAGTGATGCCATCTCTATCCTTTCGTGTCCGGCGTCGGTTTATCGCCGTCTGGGTTGGGTATTCTAGATAGCATTATCAACCCCAGTAGATGGAGTTCAAGCAGATGGAGATGGATGACAACAAACGTAGACGGAATATGATCCTCTACGTGCTCATCGCCTTCGTCGTCTACCTCGTGCTCTCGACCGTTCTGTTCCCCAACATCGGTCACACGCAGCAGATTACGAAGACCGATTATTCGACGTTTGTCAAAGCGCTCGATAAGAAGAGTGTCGACAAGGTCGAGTACAACACGGACGATTACTCGATTTATTACACCAAAAAGGGCGAGGACGAGAACATCGCCTACAAGACGACCGGTGTGCCGAATGATGCGGGCTTTACCGATCGCGTGCTTGAATCCGGTGCGTCCCTGGAGTCCGTCGTTCCAGATAAAAACTCGGGTCTGATGACCTACTACCTGCTCACACTCATTCTTCCCATGGCGATTTTCTTCCTCATCGGTTGGTGGCTCAACCGCCGCATGAAGAAGGCTATGGGCGATGACGGCCCGTCGATGAACTTTGGCGGCGGCGGTTTTGGCGGCGGCGGTCTTGGTAAGTCTGGCGCGCGCGTGATCGCTTCCAAAGACGTGGGCGTGACATTTAAGGACGTCGCCGGCCAGGAAGAGGCCAAGGAGTCTCTCAAGGAGGTCGTCGACTTTCTGGAGAAGCCGCAGCGCTACGAGGAGATCGGCGCCAAGCTGCCGCGCGGTGCTCTCCTTGTTGGCCCTCCGGGTACCGGTAAGACCCTGCTTGCCAAGGCTGTTGCCGGCGAGGCCGGTGTTCCGTTCTTTAGCATTTCGGGCTCTGAGTTCGTTGAGATGTTTGTCGGTCGCGGCGCTGCTAAGGTTCGTGACCTGTTTAAGCAGGCCAAGGAAAAGGCCCCGTGTATCGTCTTTATCGATGAGATCGATACCATCGGTAAGAAGCGCGATGGCGGCGGCTTTAGCGGCAACGACGAGCGCGAGCAGACGCTCAATCAGTTGCTGACCGAGATGGATGGCTTCGATAACCACAAGGGTATCGTTGTCCTTGCCGCAACCAACCGCCCCGACAGTCTCGATCCCGCTCTACTGCGCCCCGGTCGTTTTGACCGCCGCATCCCCGTCGAGTTGCCCGATCTGACCGGCCGTAAGAACATCCTCGAGCTCCACGCCAAGAGTGTGAAGACCGAGCCGCCGATCGACCTGACCGCTATTGCCCGCGCCACGCCCGGTGCCTCGGGCGCCGACCTTGCCAATATCATCAACGAGGGTGCCCTGCGCGCTGTTCGCGAAGGCCGCAAGCGCGCGACCCAGGACGACTTCGAGGAGTCGGTGGAGGTCGTCATTGCCGGCCAGCAGCGTAAGTCCACGGTGCTTTCCGACCACGAGAAGCAGGTCGTTTCCTACCACGAGATCGGTCATGCCATCGTCGCTGCCCGCCAAAAGGGTTCCGCGCCGGTTACCAAGATCACCATCGTTCCGCGCACGAGCGGTGCCCTGGGCTACACCATGCAGGTCGAGGAGGACGAGCGCTTCCTTACCACGCGCCAGGAGGTCCTGGACAAGCTCGCCGTCTACTGCGGTGGTCGCGCGGCCGAGGAGCTCATCTTTGGCGAGATGACGACCGGTGCCGCCAACGATATCGAGCAGGCCACCAAGCTCGCCCGCAACATGGTGACGCGCTTTGGTATGTCCGACGAGTTTGGCATGATGGCGCTCGGTACCGTGCAGAACGCGTATCTCAATCAGGACACGTCGCTCACCTGCGCCCCCGGTACGGCCGAGCGCGTGGACGCGATTGTCGCCAAGCTGATCGAGGATGCGCACGACCGCGCTCTGCAGATCCTGAAGGAGAACAAGTTCAAGCTCCACGAGCTGGCTCGTTATCTGTACAAGAAGGAGACGATCACGGGCGAGGAGTTCATGAACCTCCTCACGCGCGAGAATCCGCTGATGCCCAAGCAGCAGTAAAGCCGCGGCCGAGCCAGTAAACGCCGACGCCCCATTTGAGCAGCTTTCTCAAATGGGGCGTTTTGCTTGAGAGGGATGGAAATGAAGATCGTGGTGAGCGCCTGCTTGATGGGCGAGAGCTGCAAGTATAACGGGCTCGACAACTACCATCGCGAGTTGGTCGAGGCCTGCGAGCGTACAGGGACTGAGGTCCTCTTGGTGTGCCCTGAGGTCTTTGGGGGCCTGCCCACGCCGCGCAAGCCGTCCGAGATTGTGAACGGAGAGGTTCGTACCTGCGAGAGCATATCGGTCGATCGCGAATTTCGCCTGGGTGCCCAACGAGCGCTCGATATGTGCGAGCAGGCGGGCGGGCCGGAAGAGATCGCCGCGTGCATCCTGCAGGACCGTAGTCCCTCGTGCGGCGCGGGTCGCATCTACGACGGA
>CALKBB010000224.1 GCA_937989795.1 uncultured Collinsella sp.
TCGGGCCGCGAGATCGTCGACCGCTTCGATACCTTCGTGCATCCCAAGCAGCTGATTCCCGCCGAGATTACCGAGCTCACGAGCATTACAAATGCCGATGTGGCAGATGCCCCGTCGGCCGTTGAGGCCGTCGCCGCTCTCGCCGATTTTGTCGGTGGTTGCCCGGTAATCGCACATAACGCCACGTTCGACCGCTCGTTTATCGAGTCGGTCAAAGGCGGCGTCAACGTGAGCGATATTTGGATCGATTCGCTGGCGCTGTCGCGCATCGCGCTTCCGCGCCTGGCCTCGCACAAGCTGTCTTTTATAGCCGATCTGTTTGGCTGTGACTCGGTATCACACCGTGCCAATGCCGACGTCGACGCCCTGTGTGGCGTATGGCGCGTGTTGCTCGTGGCACTCACCGACTTGCCCCAGGGCCTCATGGCGCGCCTAGCCGACATGCATCCGGACGTGCCTTGGTCCTATCGTCCAATCTTCTCATTCTTGGCGGGGCAGAACCCTGGTTCTATCTTCTCTCTCAGCGCCGCTCGTGCTGACGTTCTCAAGGCCGATCGCGCCGACGATCGGGTGGACGCCGACGAACTGCCGGTACTCAAGATGCCGAGTCGTGAGGAGATTGAGGCAGACTATGCGCCAGGTGGCCTGGTCAATCGCATGTATCCCACCTACGAGCCGCGTGATGAGCAGATCGCGATGGCGCTCGAGGTCCGCGATGCGCTGGTCACGGGCACTCATCGTGTAATTGAGGCGGGCACGGGCGTCGGCAAATCGATGGCCTATCTGGTGCCTTTTGCCGAGGCAGCACGCCGTAACAACATCACGGTTGGTATTGCGACCAAATCGAACAATCTGGCCGACCAGCTCATGTACCAGGAGCTGCCAAAACTTGCCGAGCAACTGGACGGTGGTCTGTCATTTTGCGCTCTCAAGGGCTATGACCACTATCCGTGCCTGCGCAAGCTTGAGCGCATGAGCCGCGGCCAGGTCGAGATTACCACCAAGCGCGATCCGGCGGACACGCTCACGGCGGTCGCGGTCATTATGGCGTACGTCTGCCAATCAGCCGATGGCGACCTCGACTCGCTCGGCATTCGGTGGCGCAGTGTCAACCGCCCCGACTTTACGACGGCCTCGCGCGAGTGTGCTCGTCGCCTCTGCCCGTTTTTCCCTGATAAATGTTTGGTCCACGGCGCTCGCCGTCGTGCGGCGCATGCCGACGTGGTGGTCACCAACCATTCCCTACTGTTCCGCAACGTGGCCGCCGAGGGAAGGATTTTGCCTCCGATTCGTCACTGGGTGGTCGATGAGGCCCATTCTATCGAGCGCGAGGCCCGTCGCCAATGGGCGCGCGTGGTTTCGGCCGATGAGTCGCGCGTGCTGTTTGAGCGCTTGGGCGGATCGAGTGCCGGTGCGCTGAGTCAGGTTTCTCGTGACCTGGCCACTTCCGAGGGCTTCACGCTCTACCTGGGACTCACTGCCAAGGCGACGTCGACGGTTGCCCGCGCGAGCATGGCGATTGCCGATGTGTTCGATGGCGTGCGCGAGCTTGGTCGCCGTGCCCGCGGGGGCTATGACAACGCGAATCTGTGGATTGGCCCCGAGCTGCGCGAGTCGGATGACTGGCACGATTTTTTGCAGTCGGCCCATACCGCAATTGATGCGCTGGACCAAGCGGATAAAAGCGTAGACGCGCTGGTGCAAGCCGTCGCTGCCGATAAGCCTGAGGTCGTCGTCGACCTGGGCGAGATTTCGCGCCGTCTTCACGAGTTGGTCGAGAATCTCAAGCTCATCATTGAGGGTACGGATGAGCACTATGTGTACTCATTGCAGGTTAACCGCCGGCTGCGAGCGGGCGGGGAGTCTATGACCGCTGAGCGCATCGATATCGGCGAGGCCCTGGCGAACGAGTGGCTGCCCGAGGTGCACACGGCCATCTTCGCTTCGGCGACCATGACGGTGTCCAAGAGCTTTGAGCATTTCAACCATGCTGTCGGCCTCGATCGCATTGGTGCGTCGACATCCTCATCGCTGCACCTGGATTCGAGCTATGACTTTGACTCGAATATGGCCGTGGTCGTGGCGGGGGACATTCCCGATCCGCGCGATCGCGAGCGCTATCTGTCAGCGCTCGAGTGCGTACTGGTCGATGCCCATCTCGCCATGGGTGGATCGGTGCTTACGCTGTTCACTAACAGGCGCGATATGGAGGACCTCTATGCCCGTGTCGAGCCCAAATTGGCGCGAGCGGGCCTGGAGCTCAATTGTCAACAGCGCAACTCGTCCCCGCGTCGCCTGCGCGATCGGTTTATCAACGAGCCGACCTCATCGCTCTTTGCGCTCAAGGCCTTTTGGGAGGGCTTTGACGCCAGCGGCGAGACGCTGCGCTGCGTCATTATCCCCAAGCTGCCGTTCTCGAGCCCCACGGATCCTCTTTCGTGCGAGCGCAACCTGCGCGAAGACCGCGCTTGGGCGCGCTACTCGCTGCCCGAGGCGGTGCTCGAAGTCAAGCAAGCCGCCGGCCGTCTCATTCGCTCGTCGACTGATTGCGGCGTGCTTATCTTGGCAGATCCGCGTTTGGTGACAAAGGGCTACGGCAAGAAGTTCTTGACGTCGCTGCCTACGACTTCCTACCAGCGTATCGAGTCGGCACAGATCGGTCATTATTTGCAGCTGTGGCGTGCGCGCCACGAGAGACGCCGTTAAAGCGGGCAGGTCAGGCTCTTCGCCATATCGCATAGACGCTTTGCCAAGGCGGGGTCATCCAGTATGCGGATGGCTCCGCCCGCTGCGATTATCTGACAGAACAGCCAGTGCTCTGACCCATAACGCACGGTCACCGTTGCCATGTCTGTCCCGTTTGGCTCAATCGACATGATGCCGGCCCAGTCTAGGCGCTCTGCCATGTCGAGCGGCATGAGGAGTTTTGCGCTCTGTTCCGCATGGGAAAGGGATTCGTGGAGGGATGCGGACGCGGGCGTGTGGCGCTCCACGGAATCGTCGGTGAAGGCAAGGCCCTCGATTTTGTCCATGCGGTAGGAGCGCTGCTCGTCAACTTCGACATCCCAGGCAATCAGGTAGGTTTGATCACCATGTGTCGCGATGCGCAGGGGGGCGATGAGACGCTCGCGCGCCCGTGCGTCGTCCATCGAACGGTAGGTGATGCGGCATCGAACGCCGTCTTGAATCGCGCAGTTCAGCTGTTGCCAGTGCGATCCTCGGGCAACGGTATCGACGACGCGCTGGTTGTAGCCGAGTTCCTCGGGTAGGAGGGCATGTCGGATACGCTCTGCTGCCCGAGAGTCGATTCCCATCGATTCGAGTTCGTGATTGAGCACGGCGCCTTCGGCGGCACTTAGACGCAAGGGCAGCACACGCCCCGCATCACCTGTCAGGATGATGCGCTCGCCGCGGCGTTCGCAGATGATGCGTGCGCCCGACTCACGGTCAGCGAGGGTCGAGACGATATCGATAATTTCATCGAGCGCCGCACCCGTGATATCAAAACGGCTGCAGATATCCCCTCGTGTCATGCCGGTCTTGCCGGCAGCGTAGAGGGCCTCCATGATGTCAATCGCACGCGAGAGCCTTTGCTCGCTGGTGAGTTTACGCGCGGGCATGCTCGTGCACCGTCCTTTCGATGAGGTGGTTCCATGCCAGTTTAAGCGCATCGGGGGCAACGGGTCTCATGCCGTCCATGGCGTGCTCCATGCAAAACGAGGCAGCGACATTAAGGTCACGCACGCCGACAGTCCAAGTCCAACCCTCTTCGGTGCGTGTGAGCTCCCCGCGACCGCGCGTAAGGCCGCTAACCATGTCGGCCTGAGCTCGCTGGGCAAACGAAAAGGTCGCCATAACGGGCTTGTAATCGGCAAAATCAAACTCAAAGAACAGACGATCGTTCAGGTTGAAGTCGGCGGGGATGGAGTAGGCCTTCGAAGGGCGCCATGCGCGAACGATACGGTCGCAGCGAAACGTCCTGATTTCATCGGTGGCGTTGTCGAGTCCGCAAAAATACGCCACGCCCTCGTGCTCGAACATGCCGTATACGCAGACGGTGCGTTCTTTTTGCTCTCCGCGCCCGTTTTGATACAAAAAGCGCAGTGCGCAGCGTTCGGCGAAAGCGCTCCACACCGCATCGACGGCGGGCAAGCGACGGGCGGGAGGCTCTTCTGCGGTCGATGCGCCGGTGAGGTAGGCGATCTTGGTGCGTATGTCTGCAAGCGGCGTGGCAAACGCGGCCGAACCGGTCGCAAGGGTCTGGTCGATAGCGTCGAGCAAGATGTCCGCGTCGTCTGCGGTGATGAGGCCACCGGCCGCAAACGTGTGCTCGCGATCGATGGTCCACGCGCTTTCTTCGGTTTCTTGGGAGCCTGCTGCGCGGACTTCCTTGATCGTGATTCCGCGTTCGAGGAGTTTTTCGCGATCGCGGCGAAACTTGCGCTTATCCGAGTCGATATTGCCCGACCCATAGCCAAGATCGGAATCCAGGACAATTTGCTCTGTGGTCAATGGCTCGGGAGAGCTGTTAAGGACAAAGAACAGATTGAGGATGCGCTGGGCGGTCTTGTCGAAACCGGGCTCCGGCGCCCCCTTTTTATTCGTTACGGTTGTATCGCTTGCCGTCATAGAATCCTCGCATGGGAAGGTGTTTGATGCAATGATTTTAGTCCGATATGGAGATTAGGCTATATCCTTGTCCGCTTGGGGCGTTAAGATGCCCAGAATTCGGCCGTTTGCGCGCGCTCGGGGTATACTTTCGACTATATACGGTTCTAATGTGCATGCATTGGGCCTATTTGTCGGATTATGGATGTGGAGCGCACATGGCGAACACCCAGAACTATATTAACCACCTGCTGCAGAACACCGGCATCACGCCGGCATGCAGCGAAGAAGAGCGCTTGGCTGCCGAGGATATCGCTCAGATCTTCCGCAACCACGGCTTTGACCCCGAGGTTCAGGAGTTCAATGCCCCGGCGCCCAGTAGGTTGGCATTTGCCGTTACCGGTATTCTTGCGTTTGCCGGCGCCCTGCTGATGGGCATCGGCGGCGGTATCGGCTTGGTCGGCACCTTGCTGGCCATTGTCGGTGCCGTTCTTTACGTGCTCGAGCGCACGGGCCACCCCGTGGTTTCGCGCCTGGGCAAGACGGGCGATCGGCGAGGGTGGCCCGACCGCTTTCGTCGGTCGTGAGGATTTGC
>CALKBB010000225.1 GCA_937989795.1 uncultured Collinsella sp.
TGTTCTCCAGCCTGGCGTCCTTGGAGGTGACCAGGCCCAGGACCACCTTCTGCTTGCCGATATAGCGCAGCGGCTCAAAGCCGCCGGCGCGCGGCGTGTCGAACTCCAGATAGAACGCATCGACATTCTCATGTGCGAACAGATACGGAGCGATAGGGTCGTAGCCGCCTTCAAAAGCGTAGGTGGAGTGGTAGTTGCCGCGGCACACATGCGTGTTGATGACCAGATCGTCGGACTTGTCCGCGATGGCGGCATTGTTGAGCGCCACGCCCAGCTCGCTTACCTTTTGCAGGTCGACCGGGCTCATGCCGGTTTTGGCGACAAAATCGGTGTCGCAGTAGATGCCCCAGGTGCAGTCATCAAACTGGATATTGTGGCAGCCTGCTGCGTACAGGTCGGCGATCACCGTGCGATAAGCGGCTGCGATGGCGTCGGCAAGTTCCTCATCGGTCTTATAGACAGCGCGCAGGCTCTCCTGCTGGCCGTCGCAGCGGTCGAGCGTGACTTCGGAGAACGTCTGGATCGGCGCCGGAATGGTTTGCCGCGCGACCTGGCCCTCCCCCTCGAGCGCCTTGACAAATTTAAAGTGCTCGACGAACGGATGGTTCTCGCCGCTAATGGGGCCGGTTACCACGGCGGTGTCGGCTGTGGTCTCCTCGTCGTGGAACATATAGCCCGTACGCGAGGTACGGCGTTCAATGCCGTTGAGCCCCCACATAAAGTCGAGGTGCCAGTAACTGCGGCGAAACTCGCCATCGGTAATCACCTGCAGGCCAGCGGACTTTTGCTTGTCCACCAGGTCGCGAATGGCCTCATCCTCGACGGCCTTAAGGCCGGCGGCGTCGAGTGTGCCCGCAGCATAGGCGGCACGGGCGTCCTTTACGGCCTGTGGACGAAGAAAGCTGCCGACGATATCGGCGCGAAACGGCGCGTTCGGTTGAATCGAAGTGCTCATAGATATCTCCCTTTGCATTGGTTGCTTTACTGGGACAGAGTATGAGCGCTCATATGACCATCGTAAAATATACGTTTATAACAGTTTGATATAGATGCTTCCTATATCAGTTGGGACTGCCATGAAGAGATTTGACCTGTACAGGACGCAGCAGTCTAGATATGCTGACGGATCGCGTCGATATAGGCTTGACCGTAGCGCGTAAGCGTCGTGTTCTTGCGCGTGATGATGCCGATCTCCATGTACTCATCCACATCGAGCGGAATCGAGATAATGCCGGGGCCGTTGAGTTCGTGGCTAATCACGCCCGAACACACCGTGTAGCCGTTAAGGCCCATAGCCAGGTTGAACAGCGTCGCACGGTCGCGCACGCGGATGTTCTTGCGGCGCTCAAACGTCGAGGTCAGTTCCTCGGAATAGTAAAACGAGTTGTAGCTGCCCTGCTCATAGGACAAAAATGGGTAGTCCTCGAGGTCTTCGAGCGTCACGCTGGAGCGGCCCGCCAGCGGATGGTCTGCACACACAAAAACGTGCGGTGTGGCGCAGAAGAGCCCTTCGAACACGAGCTCGTTGGCCGCCAGCATGCGCTCGATGACCTCGCGATTGTGCTCGGACAGGTACAGGATGCCGAGTTCGCTTTTCATATGCGCGACATCCTCGATAATCTCGTGAGTCTGCTCCTCGCGCAGGGTGAAGTCGTAACGCGCGGCATCGAACTCGCGGATCACGTCGACAAACGCGTTGACGGCAAAGGAATAATGCTGACAGCTCACACTAAAATGCGGCACCTGCTCGGATGCGCCCTTGTACTTACCTTCGAGCAGATCGGCCTGGTCAAGCACCTGTCGCGCGTAGCCCAAGAAGGTCTCGCCTTCCTCGGATACAACGACACCCTTGTTAGTGCGCTCAAAGATGCGCACACCCATCTCGTTTTCGAGATCGCGGATCGACGCGGTAATCGAAGGCTGCGACACAAAGAGTCGGCGCGAGGCCTCGGTGATGCTGCCGCATTCGGCAACTTTGACGACATATCTGAGCTGCTGGAGCTTCATGGCTGTCTCCTTAGCTGTTCGCGAGATTCGCGTCGGCCGCACCCTCCTGGCGCATAAACGGCGGCATCTCCCCCGTCGCGGCGCAGGCGGCAATCTGATGCAGAGCCCCGGCGACCGCATCGTCTGCCGCAGCGCCGATATGCCAGCGCGCGGCAGCCGTGACGGCCTCGTTGGCATTGGCGACTGCAACGGAATTGGGAACGGCATCGATCATGGGCAAATCGTTATCGGAATCGCCAAATACGGCCACCTCGTCGGGCGTCAGGCTCAAGGCGCGCGCCAGCTCCAGCGCAGCGCAGCCCTTGTCCCAACCATCCGGAAGGATGTCGAACAGGCGCACTCGGTTGTTGGGAAACACAAGCGAGAGTTCCGGCACCTCAACGGCAACGCGCTCGCGTAGCTCCGCGAGCTCCTCACGCGAACGGGCACTCCAGATATTCGCCTTAAACACCGGCGCGCCATCGACGACGGGACGACACGGGGCCTCTTCGCCTTTGAGCCACGCATTGCCGCCCGACTCCATAGCGCGACGCACACGCTCGGGATTGCTCGTCACGCAATAGGCATCGTTGCCCCAAAAGTCATCGCCCAGGCTGTAGACTTTTAGAAATGTATCGTCGGTCTCTTGCTCCAGATAGTCAGCCAAACGCATCAGAGCATCGTTGTCGATTGCGCGCGAAGCGACTACTTCGCCGTCGACAAACATCACCTGGCCGTTACAGAACGCACCGGTCGAAAAACACTCGGAACGGTTTTTGAACATCCAGCCCATCGCGGACGGCTGACGACCCGAAACCGGCCCAAAGCGCAGACCCGCCGCCTGCATGGCATGAATACCCTCAATGGCGTAGTCGCTGGCGCCGTCATGCCCGGCTGGAATCAGCGTATCGTCCATATCGGTCAGCACAAGTTTAATCATAAGGCCCCCATTCGTATCGGTCCTACCTATTGTAACGACCTGCCAAAATAAACCTGTCCCTTTTTGGCAGGTGCGCTAGTATAGGGAACAACAGATTCGATGCGGGAGTGCCGGCGGTGCAAACCACAAGGCTGAGAGGGCATGGGGCCCAATCCTTTGAACCTGTCAGTTAATGCTGGCGTAGGGAGCATGCCGCCTTTACAGGGGCGCTGTCTATGCACAGCGCCCCTTTTCTATGCCAAGGAGGCATGTGCAGTGATTGATTCGGAACAGCTTAAGCAACATATGGTCAAGGCCGTGGAGGAGATTCGCGCCACCAATCCGATGGCCGGCTCCATCACCAACACGGTGACGATCGACTTTGTCGCCAACGCACAGCTCGCCGTGGGCGGATCGGCCGCCATGGTCTATCTGCCCGACGAGGGCGAGGCACTCGTTGCCGGCGGCGGCGCCATCTATCTCAATATGGGCACGCTCTTCCCCATCTACGAGCAGACGATTCCCCGCGCGGCCAAGGCGGCACATGACGCCGGCAAGCCCTGGGTGCTCGATCCGGTGGGCCTGGGCATCGGTAGCCTGCGCACCCAGTTGGTAAACGAGCTCAAGCAGTACAAGCCCGCCATCGTGCGCGGCAACGCCTCCGAGATTATCGCACTCGCCGGCCTGTGGGGTCTTGAGGGCGAGGCGGCTGATCTGAGCCGCGTACGCGGTGTCGATACCACCGACACGGTCGACGCCGCCCGCGATGCCGCCGTGGCGCTCGCCCGCTACACCGGCGGCGCCGTTGTAGTCTCGGGCGAAGTCGACCTGATTACCGACGGCACGACCGTGGCCAAGTCCCACGGCGGCAGCCCGCTCATGTCCAAGATCACCGGCTGCGGCTGCTCACAGGGCGGCGTGCTGGCCGTGTACGCCTGTGCCGCCGACCCGTTTACGGCTGCCGTCTGCGGTACCGCCGTCTACAACGTGGCCGGCACGCGTGCCGCCGCTGTCGCCGATGCCCCGGCAAGCTTTAAGGTCGCCTTTATCGACGAACTCTACCGCGCGACCGCCCAGGACATCGCCGATAACCGACTCGAGCTCGAGGAGGCATAGGCCATGTCCGAGCCCGCAACCAATGCCGACATGAACACGCTCGTCGCCGTGGCCATCGCCCCGTGCGGCACCGGCGATGAGCTATCCGCCGAGGTCGCCGAGGTCGTGCGTGTTATTCGCGAGAGCGGCCTTCCCAACCGCACCACCTCGATGTTCACCGAGATCGAGGGCGACTGGGACGAGGTCATGCAGGTCGTGCGCGACGCAACCTTTGTGTTGGCGAGCAAGGGCATCCGCACCGAAGTCGTGCTCAAAGCCGATATTCGACCCGGATTTACCGACACCATGACCGGCAAGCTCGAGCGCATGGAAGCACAGATCAAAAAGCAGGAGGAAGCACGATGAGCATCCGCGACAACCTTGATATCTCGGCCTATCTGGTACTCGGCCCCGAAAACACGCTGGGGCGTCCCGTGGGCGATGTGGTGGCCCAGGCGCTCGACGCAGGCTTTACCTGCATCCAGGTGCGCTCCAAGGTGGCAAGCGCCCGCGAGATCATCGCACTGACCGGAGACGCTGCGCAGGCAATCGCACAGGCTGGCAAGACCGGTCAGGTCGCCCTGCTCATCGACGACCGCCTGGACTGCGTACTCGCCGCGCGCGAGCAGGGTATTGCTGTCGACGGCGTGCACGTGGGCCAGAGCGATATTCCCGTCGAGGTCTGCCGCGAACTTTTGGGCCCCGATGCCATCGTGGGCCTTTCGGCCCGTTGCGAGGAGATGCTCGAGTACGTCAAGACCGCCGACATGAGCCTAGTCGACTACCTGGGCATCGGCCCGCTCCACGAAACCGAGACCAAGCGTGACTGCGGACGCGCGGCCGACGGCTCCATCATCACCAAGAGCTTTGAGGACCTGGCCGCACTCCACGCGGCAAGCCCCGTGCCCATCGTGGTGGGCGGCGGCGTCAAGACGGCCGACCTGCCGCAGCTCAAGGCCACCGGCGTCGACGGCTTCTTTGTGGTGAGCGCCGTCTGCAGCGCCAATGACCCCTACGCCGCGGCCAAGGAACTCGTCGATACCTGGCAGCAGGCATAGGCTCAGGCCGAGCAGCCGATTCGCAGCCTCATACCTTCAGCAATGGAAAGCGCATCCCAGTTTGGACCCCCATTCCGGGATGCGCTTTCCGCCGAGTCCACGGCAGTTTGCCCTACCCCGCCAGATACGCTTCCAACGCCGGCAAAGTCGCCTCCGCATCGTGGCGGCCGACCTGGTAGATGCGCTCGAGCTCATCCGGTTCGCGGCACAGCGACGGCACCTTCACCGATTCGCTCGGCCGTACCACAAAGATTTCGCCGGCAGCCTCGCGACGCGCCAGGTCATCGAGCGTGGCGTTGTAGACCTCATGCCGATGCTCAAGCGCTGCGACAAACTCCGGGTAGTGACGGAACACGCGCCGCAGCATGGGCATCACACTGTTGGGCTGCTTCACAAAGCCCGCCGGCTGTGTGAGCACCACGATATTGCGGTCATACCCCTGCGCAAACAACCAAGCGCTGGGAATGGAATCAGCCACGCCGCCATCCAGGTACTTACGGCCCTCAATGGCAACAGGACGCGTCGCCACAGGAATCGCCGACGATGCCCGGATCCACTCGATATCCCTCTCGTCGCCATAGGGCAGGTCGTGGTAGACGGCCTTGCCCGTCTCGATATCGGTACACACGCACGTAAACCGCATGGGGCAGGCGCGATATGTCTCCAAATCGATGGGATCGCGCTCGATGGGCACCTCGTGATAGGCAAAATCGGCATTGAACATGTCGCCGGTTCGCAACCAGCTCGTCACGCTCGCATAGCGCTTGTCGGCGCAATAGGCCTTGTTGTAGCGAATGGCGCGCCCGATCTGCCGCGATTTAAAGTTGTAGCCAAACGCCGCGCCCGCCGAGACACCCACCATATGGTCGCAAGTTAAGCCATGCTCCATCCATACGTCGAGCACGCCTGCCGTATACATACCGCGGTAGCCGCCTCCCTCGAGCGCCAGCCCCACCGTGCGCGTCATATTTGACTGTGCCATGCGACTATCTCCGTTCCTACGTTTTAAAACGGGACAAGTATACCCGTCAACATATATCGTCCCAGTCGCATTTTTATCGAACATCGCATCGTCGCGCTACCGCTTGTCGAATAATAGCCGCCCACAGCATGTGCACCCATATCCCCGCACTCGAGGAAAGCGGCTTTATGGTGACGCTCGACAAGCACATTTGGCAGATTGCACCCGTCGACGGCGATCAAGGCCGCAGCACGCAAATCATTTCATCGATGCTCGAAATGGCGCAGTCGCTCCATCTGCCCGTCGTGGTCGAAGGCGTCGAGACAGATGAGCAGGCGAACATGCTACGACAAATGGGTGCCCGCGACGCTCAGGGCTTCCTCTACTACCGCCCCATGCCGACGAAGGATTTTGAGGCATTGCTCGATGGTGGCAATAACAATTGATACGCTCACGCGCAAAACGCCACCGTCGAAGGGAGCATTTGTCTCCATTAGCTAACTTATATCCCCAGTTCAAACCGAATTGGGGATATGATACAAACCGTTGTTCCGCCCAAGGAGGTTATCCATCATGAACGAGTCATATCGCCTGGGCGAGCAATCGATTATTGCCTATCTTCAGCGACTTGCGAATGGCGTCTCGACCGCCGAACTCGATGTTGCCGCGCTGCCCGCTGGACTACGCGCCGTTGGTGAGCAACTGCAAAAGACGCATGCCATCCTGCAACAAGAGCACCGGCTGCTTGAGCGCAACGCCTATATCGATCCGCTCACCAACTTGGGCAACCGCAACGGATTCGACCGTCACGTCGAGCAACTCTGGCGCAAAGGCGACCCCTTCACCTGCGCCTATATTGACATCGACCATCTCAAGCATTGCAATGATAAGTTTGGCCACGCCGAAGGCAATCGCTATATTCTGAGCATCTGCCGCACGCTCACCGAAGCAATGGAACACGATGACCTGCTGTTCCGTATCGGTGGAGACGAGTTTGTGCTTATCTCGCTCTCCACAAACGAGACTGAACTCGAGCAGCGCTTGGAGCAGGTACGTGCCGGGCTAATCGAGGCGAGCTCAGGTGGCAAGGCACCCATGATCGGCAGCTTTAGCTTTGGCTGCTCGCGCGTCGATCCATTTGCCGGCGACACGCGTCGCCAGATGACGATGGATGCCGATCGCAAGATGTATCGCTATAAGCTTATGCATCGTGTGCAGCAACCGAAAGACAATGACGCGCCGCAACGCCCAATCGTCGATCAGCTTCCGTGCAACGACCGGGTGTTCCAAGCGATCTCCATGAGCTCCGAGACGCGCTATCCGTTCATCCTCAATCTCGATACGGGCGAATCGCAATGGTCGGTCAACGCCGTGCGCGATTTTGACCTGCCCTCCCAGCACCCTTTTAACTCGGTCGATATGTGGCTTGCCCGCGTTCATCCCGAGGACCGCGACAACGTACGCGCCGAGCTCGACATGGTGATAAACGGCACGTGGCACTTCCACTACATGCAGTATCGCGTAATGGATGCCACCGGAGCATACGCGCTTTGCGACTGCACGGGCTACCGCTTGGATGGCACCGATACCGAGCCCAGCATGTATGTGGGCATTATCATCAACCGAAGCTTGGCAGATACGACCGATTCCGTAACCGGCCTGGGCGATATTCACGCCCTGGTCAACGCCATTGGCGAAATGCGTCGCGTGGCGCGCGAGGCAGGCTTTATTGCCATTAAGGTTGACGATATCGCCGAGGTCAATGCCCGCTTTGGATTCGATGCAGGCGACCGTGTGCTCGCCGAAAGCGCCGCCTGTCTCATGGATTGCTCGCGCGGCAAGGGTCGCCTGTTCCGCTCGACGGGGCCGACATTCGTGGCGCTTTTCGACGACTTTGATCCCGAAGAGACCGACGCGATTGCAGACGAAATAGAACGGTTCCTGGGTTCTCCCGTGCTCATCGGCTCGCTTGAATATCAGCCGCCCATTCGTGTGGCGACGCTTCATCTGGACAGCGTTGACCGACAGCCCGTTTCCATTTTGAACGAGCTCAAAGCGTTACTTAAAGAGGCACCGCAAGTACCGGGCACCAAGCTGGACTAGCGTTGTGGGGCGCGATGTGAAACACAAG
>CALKBB010000226.1 GCA_937989795.1 uncultured Collinsella sp.
CTGCTCGAGCGCATCCGTGACCAGCTTCTCGGTCATGCGCTCGGACATCGACCAGCCCACGACTTTCCTGTGGAACGCGTCGATCACAGCTGCGAGGTAGAGCCATCCTTCGCCCGTTCCGATGTAGGTAATGTCGCCCACCCATAGCTTGTTTCGGGCTTCGACGTCGAACGCTCTGTCCACGAGGTTCACGCGCGGGTCGCCCATCTCGACCGCCTTCGCGCGTTTGTGCTTCCTGCTCGCCCCCTTCGCCTGCAGCCCCAGCTTGCGCATGACGGCGAGCACTCGTTTCTCGCTGACGACGATGCCGTCGCGCCTGAGCTCGCGGTTGATTCGGCGGTACCCGTAGCGGCCCTTGTGAAGATCGAACCTCTCGGCGACGAAGCCCTCCAGGGCCTCCCGCTCGATCTGTGCGTTGGATTTCCTCCTCTTCACGTAGCCGTGGTATTCGGATTCGGGCACGCGCAAGATCCCGCATGCCTTCCTGATGGGGCCGAACTCGCCCCTATGCTCTTTGAGGAACTCGCACCTCACGCATGGTCTTGACTCAAGAAGGCCCGGAAATTTTTTAGCAGCTCGTTCTCGCGCTCGAGTTCCTCGATCCTTTTGCGGAGCTTCACGATCTCGTAATCCTTGTTGACCTTCGGGCTGCCGTTTCCGGGGAAGGCGTTCTCGCCCATTTCCTCGTACTCCTGCGCCCACCGCCTGAGCGTCGAGTCCTTGATTCCGAGCTCCCTCGCAAGGTCGACAGCCCTCATCTCGCCGCCGAGGACCACCCGCGCCGCCGCTATCTTGAACTGCTTGTCGTAACGCTTCCTCTTCTGGGTCATATAGAACACCTTTCGCCCTTAACTTGGTGTCCAAGAAATCTTACCCTCTCCACTCCTGACCGGACCAAACGGTCCAACTATTCGTCCGCACCCCCGAAAGTCGTTTCGTTTGAGTTTTACAATAAAAAATGGACGCTGACCTGGGTCAACGTCCATTTTTGGACACACTTTTTGTCCTATAAGCCATTTCTGAGCGGCCACCCCAGCGCCTTCCGCACGCGGGCTACGATAAGTCTTCCGCGCGGGACAAGACGCCTTCTCCGCATACTGAAAAGGAGCGCCCGGCAGGTCGCCGAACGCTCCTTAGCGATAATCGAACAGGCTTAGAATTCCAGGCCTTCGAGCTTTTTGAAGGCTTCGTCCTTATGCTGCAAGAACGCCCACGGATCGAAAATCTCGTCGAGGGTTTCCTTGGAAAGCTTTGCCTCGGGGTCGGCTTCCAAACGCTCGCGATAGGTGGGGCCGGCAACCGCATTCTGGATGTCATGCCACACGGCCATGGCATTGCGCTGCACGATGACATAGGCATCTTCGCGCGTAATACCCGTGTTCACCAGGGCAAGCAGCACCTTAGAGGAGAAGATCAGGCCACGCGTGCGATGAAGGTTGTGCTCCATCTTGTCGGGATACGTCTGCAGGCCATCGAGCATCCACTGCATTTTGCCGAACATATAGTCAAGCGCAATGAAGCTATCGGCCAGAGCCACGCGCTCAGCGCCCGAGTGCGAGATGTCGCGCTCGAACCACAGC
>CALKBB010000227.1 GCA_937989795.1 uncultured Collinsella sp.
TGCAGTGGGCCAGCATACCAACGTGTGCCTGGGCAAGCCGTGCGCCGATCCGGCGCTCATCCCGAGCATGCTCAACGAGAGCGGCGAGTTCCATAGCAGCCGTACCTTCCGTGAGCATTTTAAGCGCGGTGAGGAGCTGATAGACTTCGACGAGGCCTGCATCGAGATCCGCGCACAGCACGACCGTTTTGTCGAGATTGTGGGCCGCGAGCCCGATTACTTTGAGGCCCATGCCGTCATGAGCGAAAACCTTAACCGAGCGATCTCGGCGGTTGCCCAGGAGCTGGGCCTTAAGGAGCAAAAGGCAAGCTTCGACCCCACGGCGGTGGTGCATTGCGGAGATACCGACCTGCGCATGGTGATGCATTCGATGGAGCCGGGCTACGAACCCAAGGACTCGATTATGCAGACGGTTCGCGAGATATCCGACGGCGAGACGGTCGTCTTTGTGTGCCACCCGGGCTATCTCGATCGGTTTATCCTCGAGAACAGCTCGCTTACGACCGATCGTACCAAGGAAGTCGACGCGCTGATCGTCATTCCGAACGACCGACTGCTGGAACTGTCCGACCGCACCATTGGCATCGTCGACGCGTTCAAGACCGCCGACACCGCACTGCTGGCCGGCGTGCAGGGCATCACCGACCTGATTACCTCGAATTCGTACATCCACGTTGATTTCAACGATGTCAACGCGATTCTGCGTGGTGCCGGCACCGCGCTGTTCGGCATCGGTTCCGCTCGGGGAGAGGACCGCGCCACGCAGGCCGCGGAAATCGCCATCAGCTCGCCGCTGCTGGAGGAAAGCATCGAGGGTGCGCATGGCGCACTGATCAACATCGCCGGTCCGACCGACCTGAAGCTGCAGGAAGCCGCAGCCGCGGTCGCGCTGGTGCAGAAGGCCATCCATCCGGAAGCGCAGATCATCTGGGGCCTGTCCCTGGACGACGCCTACGGCGACGAGGTGCGTGTCACCGTCATCGCGGCAGGTTTCGATGCCAATTCTAAGAAGCCCGACCAGCCGGCCGAAGAAAAGCCGGCCTCGGCCAACGAAAACACGGTACCGCTGTCCGCGTTGTCCGCCGGCGTGCAGGCTCCCGCCCAGCAGCCGCGAAAACAGGTCCAAAGGCAATCGTCCATGACGCGCATGCACCTAGAGGTTTTCCCTCACCCATTCAATATTGCCCTTGACGGTTGCAATGAGCTCATC
>CALKBB010000228.1 GCA_937989795.1 uncultured Collinsella sp.
AGATCGGGCTCCTGCGCCAGCGAAATGTGGTGGATGGGGTCGGAGGGATCGTCGAATAAGCCCACGGCAACAGGCTCGTTGGTGAGCGCACGGAAGGTGAGCGGGCCCACAAACTCGGTGGCATGCTCGCTCATAACGACCTTGACGTGCGCGCCGCGCTTTTGCAGCAGGCGCACGATATTGCACGACTTATAGGCGGCGATCCCCCCCGTAATGCCCAGCAGGATCGTTTTTCCCTCAAGTTGCATTGAATTGTTGGGTGCCGCCATCGTTTAAGCTTCCTTGCTCGGGAGCACCAGGAGGCGGTGGCAGTACGGACAGTGCGTAATCTCGCTACCATCGTGGTTGAGGTCGCTCATGGACGATGCCTGCAGCGCGGTGTGGCAGACCGTGGGGATGTTGCCCTGGATGGTCTCGACGGCCAGGCCGCGGAACTGCTTGAGCAGACGCTCGTAGTCCGTGAGCACGTCGGTCGGCAGTGTGGCGGCAAGCGCGGTGCGCTCCTTCGTGGCGGCGTCAATCTGAGCCTGCAGGTCGGCAGCCTTGGCGCGGGCGGCTTTGGTATCGGCCTTCACGCCCTCCTCAAACTTGGCGATGATTGCCTGCGCGCGGGCCTCGCGGTCGAGCGCCTCTTTATGGGCGATGACGACATCCTTTCGGGTGTGCTCAATCTTGTCCAGACGCTTGGCCAGGGTGGCGAGTTCATTCTCCAGGTCCTGAACCTCGCGGTAGTCGGAGCCGTCGACATGGCGCTTCTTGGCAGCCTCGATGGCGTTGTTGGTCTGAATCTCGGTGGTGTTGAGATCGTCGAGCTCAATGTCCAGATCCTTGCGCTGGGCGTAGAGCTTGGTCAACTCGGATTTGAGCTTCACATAGGTCTTGCGCTTGGAAGCGAGCTCCTTGAGCTCCGGCATATTGGCAAGTTCGCTCTTGTTGCGGGCGAGCTCCAAATCGATCTGTTGCAGCTTGAGTAGCGTAGCGCCGGCGCTCATAAGTTCTCTCCTTTTGTCACAGTCCACCATTGGCAAGGGTTCAGTATTTTAATCGCATGACGGGGGTTGACCCCGGCGTCAACTGCAGAGTTCATCAATATATCAACGAACGGCTCCTCGGAGCGGTCGTGACCGAGCAAGATCACCGGCAGCCCGCGTAAGGCAAGGTCTTGCGCCACGTGATAGCCTGCCTCGCCCGTCACGACAACATCCGCACCGGCGGCGATGGCGAGCTCTCCAAAGTCGCCCAGGGAGCCGCCCAAAATGGCGACGGTGCGGCACGGGCGATCAACTTCGCCCCACACACGCGGGTCGCTTCCGAAGGCTGTGGCAGCACGGGTGGCAAGATCGCGCAGCGTGCACGGGTCGTTGAGCGTTGCAAGCGCGCCCAGGCCGGTGGCCTCGGGGTCGTCCGCGTGCTCCAGTGAGCTCACGGGTACGGCACCCAGCAGCTCACTCAGGCAGACGCGGGCTTCGTGCGAGCGGTCCAGGTTGGTGTGGAGCGAGATAATGCTCACGCCGCAACGCGCTGCCTCGTAGAGAGCCGCGCTGCATTGGGGGCGTGCGGAATCCGACGGACAAAACGCCTCGGGCGCCTTGATATAGATAGGATGATGCGTTAGCAGCACGTTGGCGCCTGCCTTCTGTGCGCGGTGCACATTGGATTCGGTCGCATCGAGTGCGCAGGCAACACCGGTAATCTCCGCGGCAGGGTCGCCGACGGAGAGCCCTACATGGTCCCAACTCTCGGCATCGGTCTTGGGATAGCGTGCCAGCAGCGCGCGCTCAAGCTCGGCGACGATCATGCGGCGCCTACGATCGAGAGTAGCGTCTGGGCAAACTCGTCCAGATCGCCCGGATTCACGCGGTCATCAAAGGAAATGCGCAGTGCGCCCAATGCCTGCTCGCGACCGATGCCCATCGCGCTCAAAACGTGGCTGGGGTCCATACTGCCGCTCGAGCATGCCGAGCCTGCCGATACCTCAAAGCCGGCGGCGTCGAGCTTAATGATGAGCTCCTCGGAGTCCATGCCGTCAATGTAGATCGATACCATGCCGGGCAGACGGTCGGCTTGCGCGTAGTCGCCCATGGTGGCGTGAATGCGCGGATGGGCCGTAAGCGTGGCGTAGAGCTTGTCGGATAAGGCCTGCAGCGTTGTACGCTCCTGGGCCACGCGGGGCGCCAACGTGCGGGCGGCAGCGGCAAAAGCCAGCTGTGTACGCAGGTCCTGCGTGCCGGCACGACGAC
>CALKBB010000229.1 GCA_937989795.1 uncultured Collinsella sp.
CGGAGCCATTGGTGCCAACCAGACCGACAACTTCGCCGCGATGAATCTCGAACGAGATGTGCTTAAGCGCCCTAAACTCCTCAAAGAACAACTCGTGCTTGGCGAGCTTGATGAAGTACTCCTTGAGATTGGTCAGAGACTCGGACGCCATGTTAAAGATCATGGTGACGTCGTCGACCTCGACAGCCAGAGGCTGCTCGCTGTAATCAACAACAGATTCAGTCATCACAGCACTCCTTAAATGTAGAGGATAAATTTGCGCTCGGACTTATGGAACACGGTATAGCCAATAATAAGCGCAAGAACCGCCCAGGCAACGCACATACCAAACGTCATAAGCGAGGGCGTAGTCTGGAACAGAAAGATATCGCGCATAAACTGCAGGTAGTTGAACATGGGGTTCGCATACATCAAGATACGCACGAGATGCGGCATTTGCGCAATGTAGTCAGTCGTCCAGAAGATGGGCGTAATGTAAGTCCACGCCGTAATGACGACGCTCCATAGATGCATAACGTCGCGGAAAAAGACCGTAAGAGCAGAGAGCATCATGCCCAGGCCCATGCAGAAGCACATAAGCAGCAGCAGGCAAACCGGCAGCAGAATGAGGTGCCAAGAAGGCATAACGTGGAACCACAGCATGACGATGGCGACGGCGACCAGCGAGAAGGCAAAGTTGACCAGCGAGAAGAGCACCTTCTGCACCGGGAAGACCCAGCGGTGCACCTTAACCTTCTTGAGCAGAGGGGCAGCGCCCACGATAGACGTCAGGGCCTGGTTCGTAGACTCGGACATGACGGCAAAGGTAATGTTACCCACGATCAAGTACAGCGGGTACATCTCGGGCGTCATTGAGCCATTGCGGCCCTGGCCAAAAATCGTCGAGAACACGATGGCCATGACGATCATCATCAGCAACGGGTTGAGCACCGACCATGCGACGCCCAGAACGCTACGGCGATACTTGATCTTAAAATCCTTGGTAACCAGCTGACGAAGGATAAACGCATCCTTCTCAAATTCGTTCTTAGCAAACGTCGCAGGCAGACTGCGAGTTTCTTGTTGCTTTGTCTGATCCGACACGGATGCAACTCCTTTACTCGTAATCGTTGACAAACGAACAGTATAGACCCGACGGCCATGCAAACGATACGCGCAACAAAACTGGAGAACTAACCCACATCTTAGGATGCCAAGCCCAAACGGCTATACTTTCAAGGATTGAATATATAAGGAGCATTGAGTGAATTCTGAATCCATCGCCGTCATCATCCCTTGCTACAACGAAGCGCTCACGATTGGTAAGGTCATCGACGACTTTCACCGCGAGCTTCCGCAAGCGACGGTCTATGTCTATGACAACAACTCCACCGATGGCACCGCCGAGCTGGCTGCCAGGGCCGGGGCCGTTGTTCGCCACGAGTACCAGCAGGGCA
>CALKBB010000230.1 GCA_937989795.1 uncultured Collinsella sp.
TGATGGTGGTCAGGCGGTGGGCGATGGTCAGGGTGGTGCGGCCGTGGGCCAGCTTTTCAAGGCTCTGTCCCACAAGGATCTCGCTCTCGTTGTCCAGTGCGCTGGTGGCCTCGTCCAGGATCAGGATGGGCGGGTTCTTCAGGAAGACACGGGCAATGGCGATGCGCTGCTTCTGGCCGCCCGAGAGCTTGACGCCGCGCTCGCCCACCATGGTGTCAAAGCCACGGGGCAGGCGGTCGATAAACTCGGTCGCATTAGCCAAGCGAGCCGCCTCGCGGATCTGCTCGTCGGTGGCGTCGGGGCGGCCGTAGGCGATATTCTCGCGAATGGAACGATGGAACAGCAGCGCCTCCTGCGGCACATAGGCAACCTGGCGGCGCAGGCTCTGCTGCGTGCAGCGCGAGACGTCCTGGCCGTCCACGAGCACGCGACCGCCCTGTACGTCGTCCAGGCGCAGCAGCAGTTTGGTGAGCGTCGTCTTGCCCGAGCCCGATTTGCCCACCAGGCCCACGCGCTGACCCGCCGCCACATGGAGCGTCAGGTCGTCGAACACGCTCTCGCCCGCCGCGGCATCACGGTATGCAAAGCTCAGGTGCTCAAAATCAATCGCGCCCTCGCCCACCTTGAGCTCGGGGGCGTTCTCGTCATCCGCCACCAGACGCGGCTCGTCCAGCACGCGCGTCATCTCGGCCGCATCGCCCAGCGCGCGGTTGATGCGCTGCATCATGGAGCTTACGTAGTTCAGACGCATGGTGAGGTTGTACGTATAGGTAAAGATCATGACGAGCGCACCGGCCGAGATGCCAAACCACGCGTTGCCGCCCGCGACGAACACACTCACCACGGCCATGGTGATGACGATAAGGCCCGAGGTCGTAAAGTTGCGCTGCATCATGGCGTGCATCGAAACCGTCTCGGCGTCGCGCGCGGCGCGGTCGGCGGCATCGAACAGGTCGCGCTCAAAGTCCTCGCGCCCACAGGTCTTAACGGCCAGGATATTCGTGACCGCGTCGGACAGCACGCCCGACAGCTTGTTCTGCGCGGCGGACGTCGCGGCCGAAAGCGGCATGATGCGCTTATACATAAGCCAGACAAACCCGATGTAGACGACCATAATGCCCACCAGGATCACGGTAAACGTCGGCACCACCGGAGCGAGCGCCGCTACCGTGCAGACAACCGAGGTGATGGTGGGAATGAGCGAATACACCGTCACGTCCACCAGACCCGTGTAGCCGCTCATAAAACGGCTCGTTTGGCTCACGAGCGATCCGCCAAAGCGGCTGGTGTGGAATGTCATGGATTGATTGGAGAGCGTGTCGAAGCACAGGCGCGCCAGGTGATAGTTGCCCGCAATCTCGAGCTTGTAGACGGTGTAGTCCTGCAACTTGGAGAGGATTTGGCCCACTAGGTTAACGAGCACGAGCGCCAGAATGTAGGGACCAAAGACCTCGAATACTTGATCGCCCGCCACGGGACCCGCTTGGACGCGGTCGACGATAAGGGCCATCACGTAGGTGTTGGCAAACGTGAGCAAAAAGATGTAGCCCGCCGACGAGAACACCGAGAGAAAAACAATCAACGGCTGTGTGCGCGTGACGTCCCAAAAACGCTGCAGCGTGCGACGTACGGTGGAGCGTTTGAGCGGACTGGTGCTTCTCTGAGACATGGGCTTCCTTTCGCGTCTGATAGGGCGAGACGCCATTGTTGCACACTAAAGCGCACTTCAGGCAAGCACGGCGCGAAAAGCGCCCGCGCCCCGCGTTTACGTCGGCGCCCCGCCGTCAGATGCAGCTAGTCCTCGTCTTTTTGGTCTGCGGGCAGGCTCGCAGACGTGAGCCCCAAGATCTCGTCGGCCTCCCGCGTGTCTTCCAGCGCGTCGATATCCTTGAGCTTGCGCTCCATAACGTTGGTGCGCGTGGTGATGATGCCCTCGACCGTCTTTCCTGCGGTCTCGATCTGCTGCTGGGCGCGGCGCAGCGCCGCCTGATAGCGCGGCAGCTCGGCCTTGACGGCAGAGAGCACACGCAGCACGTCGTCGGTGCGTTTTTGCAACTTAAACGTCTGGTAGCTCATCTGCAGGCTGTTGAGGATGGCCGCCATGGTGCTGGGGCCGGCAACGTTGACGTGATAGTCGCGGCCCAAGGTCTCGATAAGCCCGGGGCGACTGACGACCTCGGCGTGCAGACCCTCAAAAGGCACGAACATAATGCCAAAGTTGGTGGTCGCGGGCACGCTCAGGTACTTTTCGCAGATGTCCTTTGCCTCGCGCTTTACCATCGCATCGAGCGTCTTGCGCGCGGTGGCCACAGCCTCGGCATCACCCGACTCTTGCGCGTCGAGCAGATGCTCGTACGCGTCGCCCGGGAATTTGGAGTCGATCGGCAGCAGCACGGGATCGCCCTCGTTCACCGGCAGCTTGACGGCAAACTCAACGCGCTCCGAGGCGCCGGGCTTGGTGGCGACGTTTTCCAGATACTGGTCGGGCGTAAGGATGTCCGCCAGGATTGCACCCAACTGCACCTCGCCCAAAATGCCACGCGCCTTGACGTTGCCCAGCACGCGCTTAAGGTCGCCCACGCCGGTGGCAATGGACTGCATATCGCCCAAACCCTTGTACACAGCCTCGAGCTGGTCGCTCACCTGCTTAAACGATGCAGACAGGCGATCGTTCAGCGTACGGGAGAGTTTCTCGTCCACCGTCGCGCGCATCTGATCGAGCTGCACGTTGTTGTCCTTGCGGATGGCGCCCAGCTGGGCATCGACCGTCTCGCGCACCTTGTCCAAGCGGTGCTCGATGCCCTCGCGGTTGGCGCCGAGCTGTTGGGCCGTCTCGCGGCGCAGGTCATCCATACGGTCGCCAGCCTGCGAGAACTCACGCGCGATGGTCAGGTAGCGCTGCTGCCCTACGGCGGCATCGGTTGTCTGCTGCTGCGCGATGGCATTTGCCGTGCGGCGGGTTTCTGCCAACGCGACGTTCAGGGTGTCGAGCGCATTGTTGGCCTGCTCGAGCGCAGCCAGCATCTCTGCCCCGCCATCGCCGCGCTCCCGCAGCTCGGCGCGAAGGCCCTTGAGCTGCAGGGCACAAGCCACAGCAACCCCCACCGCCACCAAGGCGATCACAACAAGCACGATATCAATAGCAGACATAGTCTCCGCCCAACAAACCCAATCGATTATCAATCAAAACCGCGATCAATCTTACCCCGCCACACGCACCGGGCGCCCGGCCCCTTCTTTGGCGCCCCTCTCCTCCGCATATTCCATAATGCGGCGCGCCGTCTCCCTGCTCACCTTTGAGTCATCACCGGCTAAGTATGCGTACACGTTTCCCTTATTCAGGTGCAGAGCACGGCAGAGGCCATAGCGCGTTACACCCGATTCCCCTAGCGCTCCCAACGTTCTTTTTCGCATCAGGGCGTTGATCCTCCTGTCCGCCACTGGCTTTTCCTTCACCGCTCTATACGCACGCCAAACGTTGGCATAACGGTTAGGGAGTTTGTCCTCGGTACATAGAGATGTCAGGCTACCCGCTTGACCATACAGAGACAAAACGCCTCGGTAATCCTCTTCCATCCACGAGCCCTCGGATAAACCCAGAACGTATTCGGCTTTTCCTTGCGCCAAAGCGAGCAAAAACAGGGGCTCCGCCACGCGCGGCGCAACCGTCGTCGCCTGCTTAACCAGCTTTCTAAAACTGAGCGACTGCTGTCCGGATAGCTCTCGGCAATAGCCTTTTAAGAATCCCTCAAAGGTCAGATTCAACCGAGCACCTCCTTTTTGTATTGCCTGTATGCACAGACCATCTCTTGATAACTCCGCTCCGAAGGCGACAACGCCAAGTCCTCCAAGAATGGCGTTAAGTACCTTAACATGGTATTTTCTAGTATTATTCATCTTCAATAATACTATTCAGTCACATGACAGGACCCACAGGATGCAAGGATTCTACTCGTGGCGACAATCCCTACACCTTCGAAGTCCTAATGCGACAAACGTTAACTCTCCCAGCCGGCGCGAATGGTTGTTACGACATCGCCTAGGCGCTGGCCGAGAGCCGCCAAGTGTTCAAGCACCTCGCTGGGCGAGGCGCCGTTGAGAATGCACGTGAGGGCATATGAGGCCAAAAAGATTGCCGCGAGCCCCAACGGGATCAGCACGATCATCGCCAGCGTACGCAGGCGCTGGACCCAGCGACGGCGACGCGCACGACGTCTGTCGAACGCAAGCTCCTGCGCATATGAATCTTGCTGTACGGAATAGGCTCCTGGATCTACCTCACCTGCAGACGATACCGCGGGCGCGGCGTTTTGCGCAGGAGGCTGGACGGCTGCCCCTTGCATTTGCATCTCGATAAGCCGTTGCTGTTGGCGCAACATGCGCTCGGCTTGTTGCTGCGGGGTCTCGAGAAACAGGTCCATGCCGGCCTCCTCAATCGGAGCATTTGACGCTTACGCCCAGCATCTAGCATCGTCACGACTGCGGCAACGCAATCCGTAGCAATAGCCGCAAAGTTTCTTTTAACAAAAAACTGTCGAATAGCTCAACAACTCGCCTACCAGCACTTTCTTTGAGCTTTTTTCGCCAGCAATCTTTTGCCCTTCCGCTCTTGCGCCATCCGACCAAAACCCAACCAAAAGCTTGACGGAAATTGTGAAGACCGGGACCCCACACAAAAAGTGCCGCCCCAAAGGGGCGGCACACAAACCAATCTATTAGCCAAAACTCGTTGGCAAGCCCGCGTCGTCAGACCCGCGGCGCATGCCTTTGCCTCGCGCGACTCTGCGAAGCCGTGAGCGAGAGGGAAAGGGATGCGCCGCGGGTCTGACGCCCGGAGCGGTGAAACCAGCAGTTGCCCTGCGCTCTGTGGTCGGTGAGGACAGACTACATGCCCGCGAGACCTCGGGCGGCGGTGGCGCACATAAACGCCAAGGCTAGAATCACGAGCGAACCGGCAATGTCGGCCACCACGCCCGTAAAACGGCGCTCAATTAGCCAGCTCTCAAAGTGCGGGGCAACGTTGCGCCAAACACGCCACAACAAGATACCCATGCCGATGACGCCGGGAATATTGAGCAGCAAAATCTCGGAGCACAAGAGGCCAATCAGGTTTCCGGCGGCAAAGCCCGCATCGCCCTCGCAGTATTTGCGATAAATCATGTACAGCATGTACGCCACAAACGGCTGCAGGCACGCAGAGATAAACGTAACTACCATCGAGGGGTCCTGGGAAAAGACATCGGTGAGCTTATCCACGCTCGTGGCATCCTTAGAGGCCAGGAACAGGCCAATGACCACCACAGGCACCACACCCAAAATAACCTCGACCATCGTAAACAGCTTGGCGGTCAGGTCCTCACTCGCCGAATTCAAATGGGGCGCCCACTCAGGATGAGCATGCGCGCCGACCTTCTTGTCCTTCTCGGCACGATCGGCCTTTTTGCCCTCAGGAACCCGACGACCAGGATCCTTGCGAGTCCCCGCCGCAGCCACCCGAGCCCGAGACTTCTTACCCATAAAAACACCCCACATCAGGCAGTGAATAAACAAAAACACTACCCAGTGTACCCCTAAGCAATGGTGCGACCCCAACTGGCCCCCACACAAAACGTGCCGCCCAATAGGGGCGGCACGCAAACTTCTTATCAGCTTTTCTGTAACGAGCACGCGACGACCCAACGCCGGAGCGCGGGG
>CALKBB010000231.1 GCA_937989795.1 uncultured Collinsella sp.
CATGCCGCCCATGCCACCTGCCATGCCCATGCCCATAAAGCCTGCCATCGCGCCGTTGGGGTTGGCGGCTGCTGCGCGCATCGCATCGCTCTGGGCGCTGGCGATGTTGGCGGCCGCCATGGTGGGATCGCGCATGACCGCGGCCTTCTGCAGGTCCTTGATCATCTGCTCGTCTTCTTGCGAGGCAGCGATGGAGTTGACGCCAAAGCTCACGATCTCGACACCGCGCAGGTCGCGCCAGTCGGCGGAGAGGACCTCGTTGAGCGCGCGGGCGAGCTCGGCGGTGTGACCGGGGATGGCGCTGTAACGAATGCCCATCTCCGAGATCTTGGCAAAGGCGGGCTGCAGGGCGGTGAGCAGCTCGGACTTAAGCTGGCTGTCGATCTTATCGCGCGTGTAGCTATCGGTCACGTTGCCGCACACGTTGGTGTAGAACAGCAGCGGGTTGGTGATACGGTACGAATACTCGCCGTTGCAGCGCACGGAGATGTCGACGTCCAGACCAATGTTGTTGTCGACCACGCGGAAGGGCACGGGCGAGGCGGTGCCGTACTTGTTGCCGATGATCTCCTTGGTGTTGATGAAGTAGACGCGCTGGTCCTTGCCTGCATCGCCGCCAAAGGTAAAACGGCTGCCGATATTGGCGAACGTTTCCTTGATGGAGTCGCCCAGATTGCCGCTAAAGACGCTCGGCTCGCTGCCGGTGTCAAAGACGAACTCGCCGGGCTCCAGCGCAACCTCGATGATCTTGCCGTTTTGCACCACGAGCATGCCCTGGCCATCGTTGACGGCGATGACGGAGCCGTTGGAGATGACGTTGTCCTCGCCGCGCGTGTTGGAGCTGCGGCCGCCGGTGCGCTTGCTGCCCTTGCAGGCCAAGACATCAGCGGGCATCGATTCGCAATAGATAAATTCCTTCCACTGGTCGGCCATGACGCCGCCGGCAGCACCCAATCCAGCTTTCAAGAGTCCCATGGTGATCTTCCTTTCTCGTCAAAGGCCGGGTGGTATTGGTCAGAATGGCTAATCGTCCTTGTTGTCCTTCATGACAACGGTGGTCTCGGTGTGGCTGAAGGTATCGTGCTTCTCGGTCAGATCGAGGTCCCCGCAGTAGTAATCGGCGTGGGTTGCCTCGTTGGCCGTCTTGAGCTGGCCTACCAGCAACACGTCCGCGATGATTGCGATGATCAACGGCGCGACGATGTTGATGAGGACGCCCTCGACATCAAAGGCGAGGTAGTCCGGATCGAAGGCGTTCTCTCCCATAAAGAGAATCTGGGAGAGGACAAACCCGATCACAAAGAACAGCACCGAGGCGATGGCGAGCTTGGGCTTGGAGCAGGGGAGCTCGCCGACCATGCGACCGGTCTGGCCGTTCATGGCAAACAGATAACCCTTGCCGTTCCACGAGGTGGAAAGCATCCACACGGGGAACAGGGCGTAGTCGCTGTCTTCCCAGGTGTAGTCGAGCTGCTTGCTTTCGACCGTGGCGTCGTCATATTCGTCGACGACGGTCTCGCGCAGGGCCGAGATCGTGCTCTCCTCCATGCGGCGCTCGGCGCGCGCCTTGCAGGTTTCGCAATCCTCGTCATAGCGGTTGGCGATGTAGCCGGGCATATACGCGACCGAAAACGGGCGCAGCGCGTCGTAGTCAAACGGCTCGATGGCGTCCATGTGGCCGTCGGGCATCTTGGACGATCCGTCGACGGGCACGCGCTCAAACGAGATATTGCCTTTACGGTAGGCGTCGTAGTGGTCGGTGGTCGTGACGGTGCGGTCGGATTCCTCGGTCACGGTCTCGTTGGTTGCGTCGAAGCACACTTCGCCGTCCACGCGGGCACCGTAGAGCCAAAACGGCACGTAGACGCCTTGGACCTCGTCGATGTGGTTGTCGGTGACAAAGCTCTTGGGCAGCAGAATCTTGCCCTTGTAGTGCTCTTTGAGCGCGGCCATGACATCGTCGCGCCCGAGCTTAAACGGAATCACCAGGTCGGGTGAGAAGTCGCCCGAGAGCTGGCCAGGTGCCACGGCGGAGTTACCGCAGTACGGGCAGGTGGTGACGGCGACGGTGCCGTCCGAGATCAGTTCGGCGCCGCACGACGAGCAGATGTAGCCGGCGTTTTGAGCCAGCTCCTGCACGGCATCGTCGACAGAAGGTTTGGGAGCCGCGGCTGCAGCATCGGCTTTGGCATCGGCCTTGTCCTGGCGCTCGCGATAGAGGGCCTCGACTTCTTCGACTTCAAAGCGCGAGTCGCAGTAGTCGCAGACGAGCTTTTGCTCGGCACTGGCAAAGTGAAGGGGGCCGCCACACGCGGGGCACTGATAGTTGACGCTCTCGAAGGCCATGATCGGTCCTTTCCGTGCCGGAGGCTAAGCGCCGATGGCGCCACCGCAGTATTCGCAGCGCCCACTGGCATCGGGAATGGTGGTTGCACCGCAGAAGGGGCAGGTGACCGCGGTCTTGGGGGCCTTGGCGGCCACGACGCTGTCGCGCGTCTCCTGGCGCAGCTGCACCAGCGCGTCGCGGACCTCGGTTGCCTGCCGCTTGGCCTCGCGGTATTCGATGGAACCGCGCTGATCGATGGTGGAGTCGTTCACGCGCAGGTTGATCTCGGTAAAGTACGGCGTGTTGACGTGGATGGTCAGATTGAAGTCGTAATCCAGGTCGTAGCGCGGTGGGTTGTAGCTCTCGCGCTCGCCGTCCTTGGTCTCGCGATAGATTTCGGTGCGATGCTCGTCGATATCCATATCGCAGCCGAGTACCTGTGAGAACTCGATGATGTCGGGATTGGCGTCGCGCCAGCGGCTCTGCGAAGTGATGATTAGCAGGCCCGCGTCCTCATCGAGCATGATGTTGGTGCGCCCGGCAGAGAGCGTGCGCGTGGGGTTGAACGAGGCCAGGCGCTCGGCGTTGGCCTCGCGGTAGGCGAGTTGCTCGCGGATATCGTCCGCGGTGCTGGAGCGATAGCCGTGGAAGAAGGGAGAGAGCTTGCCGACGCACTCTTTGCACAGGTAGCCTTCGCTGATCTTGGTCTTTCCCAAAAGTCCCAGTTCGGTACCGCAAATCGCGCACTCTTTCTTCTCGAACATCTTGTCAAAGAAGCCCATGGTTGCCTCCCATCAACAGGTAGCGTGTGTCACTTTTGATGATGGGGGAGTGCGCGATCTTTCACGATACCCAGATGGCTCAACGAGTCTCCACAACTGGGACACATGGCTCATTTTTGACTAGTCGTTGGGGACGTTCTTAAACGACTAGTCAAAATGAGCCCGGCGAGCATCAACCGCTCGCCGGGCGCCTTGGTTAGGAGAATATCGTGGCTGGATTTGCGAAAAGCCGCGGTCAGGACTACCCCCTAAGGGCCTGAGGCGCTCAAGATTGGGAGCGACAAGCCCGACGAAGCGTACTTAGGTACGCAAGGAGGGTTGGAGCCCCAAGGTTGAGTGCCTCAGTGCCCTTAGGCCAAATCTTCGCCGTTGGTGGCGATAACCTTCTTGTACCAGTCAAAGCTCTTCTTTTTGGAACGCTTGAGGGTGCCGTTACCCGCATCGTCACGGTCGACGTAGATAAAGCCGTAGCGCTTGGACATCTCGCCCGTGCCGGCAGACACCAGATCGATCGGGCCCCAGGTGGTGTAGCCCAGCAGGTCAACGCCGTCCTCGGTTACCGCGTCGCGCATGGTCTGGATGTGCTGGCGCAGGAAGTCGATACGGTAGTCGTCGTTGATGGAGCCGTCCTCCTCGACAACATCCTTGGCGCCCAGACCGTTCTCGACCACAAACAGCGGCTTCTGATAACGGTCGTACAGGTCGTTAAGGGTGATGCGGAAGCCCAGCGGATCGATGGCCCAGCCCCACTGGCTCTCCTGCAGGTAGGGGTTCTTGGCGCCGGCGAAGGCGTTGCCCTGGGTGCGCTCGACATCGGGGTTATCGGCACCGGCGGAGCAACGGGTGCTGTAATAGCTAAAGCTGATGAAGTCGACGGTGTTGTCGGCCAGGATTTTGCGGTCCTCGTCGGTCATGCCCACATCGATGCCTAGACGCTCGAGCTTCTTGACGGCATAGGCTGGGTAGTAGCCGCGGCTCTGGACGTCGACGAAGAAGTAGTTGTCCTGGTTGTCGAGCTGCGCCTGGCGCACATCGCCCGGACGGCAGCTGTAGGGGTAGTAGCTACCTGCGGCAAGCATGCATCCGATCTTGACCTCGGGGTCGATCTCGTGAGCGATCTTGGTTGCCCAAGCGCTGGCGACGAGCTCGTTGTGGGCGGCCAGGTACTCGACGGCCTCCTTGTTCTCGCCCTCCTCAAAGACCAGGCCGGCACCCATAAACGGCAGGTGCAAGATCATATTGATCTCGTTAAAGGTAAGCCAGTACTTCACCAGACCCTTGTAGCGGGTGAAGATCGTGGTCGCGAGGTTCTTGTAGAAGTCGATGAGCTTGCGGTTGCGCCAGCCGCCGTACTCCTTGATGAGGTGAATCGGGCAGTCAAAGTGCGTGATAGTCACGAGCGGCTCGATGCCGTGCGCCTGGCACTCGCGGAACACATCCTCGTAGAAGGCCAGGCCAGCCTCGTTGGGCTCGGTCTCGTCGCCGTTGGGGAAGATGCGGGTCCAAGCCAGGCTCATACGGAAGGTCTTAAAGCCCATCTCGGCAAAGAGAGCGATGTCCTCCTTGTAATGGTGGTAGAAATCGATGCCGGTCTGCGCGGGATAGTAATAGCCGTCCTCGAAGTCGAGCATTTTGCGCTGGCCGGAGACCACCGCATAGCGCTCGGGGCCGTGCGGAGCCACGTCCACGTTGGCAAGGCCGCGGCCGTCCACGTTGTAGGCGCCCTCGCACTGGTTGGCAGCCGTCGCGCCGCCCCACAGGAAGTCATTACGGAAAGCCATGCATCAATCCTTTCGCACGCTGTTGTCATAGGCTCAGTATCCCTGCAAACAACGCGTCGCTCAACGGCAACGGCGCAGGCCGATACTTCTTTTCGCGCGCAGGTGCCCGGCAGCCGCCCCGTCTGACACTTTTTGATACCCGCCTGTCCAAGCCGCCACAAAGGGGACAGGCACCTTTGTGGTGGCTTGGGCCCGGTTTGTCTCAATCTGTAACAGTTAGACAGCCAAAATCGGGCCTGGTGTTACAGATCGAGATTTTTCGGGCGGCCCTCTACGGTTTGTCTCGATCTATAACAGGTAGAGGCGATTTAGCCCGCTAGATGTTACAGATCGAGACAGAAGATTCTAGTCGCAGGCGATGTCGAGGTTCTTTCCGATGAGGCCCACGTAGCCGCCTTCGGCTGCCTTGGGGCTGTCAGCATGGCAGAGGACCCACTTGTCGGCCTTCCAGTAGCAGTAGCTGTCACCGGCGGCAGGCATGTCGGTTGCGGCCTCGGGGCGCGGACCGTTGGTACCGGCGGGCAGCGCCACCATCACCTGGAAGCCGCTTTCATCGACCATGCACGGCGTGTAGTGGAGCGTGGTGTTGAAGACCTCGACAACCTTGCCCGCCGGCACGCGGAACGCCTTGACGAACGCGGTATCGAGCTTTCCGTCCTCGATCTCCCAGCGATGCGCCACGAGCAGGATAAAGTCGCGGGCGCCCAGGTTAAACTCACTCGCGCGGTGATACTCCAGACAGTTGAGTCGTGTGTTGTGGCCGTTGCACCAGCCGAGCTGGAAGGGGCGGCCGCCGTACATGAGCAGGCCGAGCGTGTCGGCGCCCTCAACCTGCTCGAGCTCGGGCGCGGAGGCCACGTATTTGCTGCCCTCGGGGATGGGCGTAGCCGCGAGTGCCTCGACGAGTGGAGCGGTCAGGCTGGACGGAACGTCATCCCACACGCGGCCATAGGACTTGAACTCGGGATCAGAGACAGAGTAGATATGCATGTTCACTCCTGTTCGTAAATGTGACTATACGAACATTCTAGAACAAACATGAGCGATTTTGAACGCTCGTCCTGACCACTCAACAAAAAGGCGCCCCCGCATAAGCGAAGGCGCCCAATCCGTGCGTTTTAGGCGATAAAGCCCCTACGCCTGCTGATAATGCAGGTGCTTCTCGTCGATATCGGCCAGGTCGCGGTCGAGGTAGCGGCGTGCGAGCCAGTTTGCCATGGGAAGGTTCTGGTCCAGATAGTTACCGCACTCCTCGGGAGCGGCACCGGGGACATCGCCCTCAAAGCCGGCGACAAACTCGAACAGCTCACGCACGAGCGACAGAATCTCCTCGCTCGTCACCTCACCAAACACGACGAGGTAAAAGCCCGTGCGGCAGCCCATGGGTCCAAAGTAGACAATGCGGCTCGACCACTCGGCATGGTTGCGAAGGAACGTCGCGCCCAGGTGCTCGATGGTGTGGCACTCGGCCGTGTTCATGACCGGCTCCTTGTTGGGCGTGGTCAGGCGCAGGTCAAACGTGGTGACGGCGGCGCCGGTCGCCGGATCGCGGTCGATGCGGCTCACATACACGCCGGGCTCAAGCAGCAGATGATCAACGGAAAAGCTGGCGATGCGCTCCATGGCAGATCCTCTCGATAGTCAAATTGGGACGGGCTCTTTTAGCTGGTTCGAATGGTCGCACCAATCATACCAGTCAAAAAAGCCCCGTCCCAAATTGACCACCTGGGACGAGGACCAATGATTTTTTAATCCCCGTCCCAGAAAAACCATTCTAGGCTGTGTAGGCAATCGTTGATTTCACGGCGTGGCGCCAGCCGGCGATCTTTTTAGCGCGCTCGTCGGCGGGCATCGACGGCTCCACGATGCCGCGGGCGCCGTAGACGTCGACGACACCGCGCGTGTACATGCCCAGCGCAATGCCGCAGGCCCAGGCCGCGCCCAGGCCGCTCATCTCGTCGTTGCTCGCGATGCGGATGGGCGAGCCAACCAAATCGCTCTCAAACTGCATCAGGTACGCGTCGCGCGTGGGACCGCCGTCAACGCGAAGCTCTGCCAGCGTTGCACCCGAATCCTCGACCATCGCATCGATCACGTCAAAGATCTGATAGGCGATCGACTCGTCGGCGGCCTTCACGAACTCCGCGCGACCCGTGGTGCGCGTCATGCCAAAGACGCAGCCCTCGGCGTCACTCGCCCAGTGCGGCGCGCCCAAACCGGTAAACGCCGGCACAAAGTAGACGTGGCTCGCCGGATTGGCGGCGTAGCACAGGTCGGTAACCTCCTCGGGGTTATTGATGAGCTCAAGATCGTCGCGCAGCCACGTCTTGACGGCGCCGGCGTAGCTCACGTTGCCCTCGAGCACGTACTCGGTCACGCCGTCCATGCGCCATGCGAGCGAGCTCGAAAGCCCGTGCGAGCTGGCAACGAACTCGTCGCCGACGTTCATCATGACCGAGCTGCCGGTGCCATAGGTCGCCTTGGCCATGCCGCGGCTATGGCAGCCCTGGGCAAACAAGGCCGCGTGGCTGTCGCCCAGCACGCCGTGAATGGGCACGGGCGCCGGCAAAAAGCCGCCCAGATCCGTCGTGCCGAACAGGCCATCGGAATCGGTCACCTGTGGCAGACAGGCCACGTCGACGCCAAAGGCCTCGCACACCGGCTCGCTCCAGCAGCCACGGCGCAGGTCAAAGAGCTGTGTGCGGCTGGCGTTAGACCAGTCGCAGCGGAACTCCGCGCCGCCCGTGAGCGTCCAGGCCACCCAGGCATCGATGGTGCCCAGGCACAGCTCGCCTGCCGCCGCGGCCTCGGCAGCAGCGGGAACGTTCGCGAGGATCCAAGCCATCTTACCCGCCGGGTAGTAGGGCGAGAGCACCAGGCCCGTCGTGTCACGCACCAGCTCGGCCACACCCTCGCGCGCGGCCAGCTTGTCGCACAGCTCGCGGGCGCGGGCGCACTGCCACACCACGGCGTCGCACAGCGGCTCGCCCGTCGTGCGGTTCCATGCAACGGTGGTCTCGCGCTGGTTGGAGATGCCGATGCCGGCGACGTCGGCCGGATCGACCCCGGTCTCCTCCACCACGGCACGCGCCACGGCCAGCACATTGGTGGCAATCTCGGCCGGATCATGGCTCACCCAGCCGGCCTCGTTGACAATCTGGCGATGCGAGCGGTCGGCACGATGAATCAGATGGCCGCCCTCGTCTACCAGCAGCGCCTTGGTGCCCTGCGTGGATTGATCGATTCCGATGATGTAGCGGCCCATGGCCACCCCTTTCAAAACGAATGTGACAAAGGGACGGTCCCTTTGTCACATTCCAATTACTCTGCGGGCAGGAATTCGGCAACGGTCTTGGCGATTCCGACACCCGTCAGGCCGTAGTGCGCAAAGACCTCGGGGCTCGTGCCAGTGATGACCGGCGCGTCGGGCAGGGAGAGACACTTGACCGGACGCGGGCAATGCTCGCCCACCACCTGCGCGACCATAGAGCCCAGGCCGCCGAAGGGGCTGTGCTCCTCGACGGTCACGACGGCACGCGTGGCGCCGGCGGCCTCAATCACGGCCTCGGCGTCGAGCGGCTTGACGCAATACATGTCGAGCACCGTTGCCGAGATGCCCTGCTCGGCCAGCAGGTCGGCAGCGTCCACGGCATGACGGACCATCTCACCGGTGGCGACAAGCGTCACATCGGTGCCGCGGCGCACCCAGGTGGCGCGATCCATCTGGAACGGGCACTCGTCCTCGGCGTACACGTCCTCGACCGGGTTGCGGCCCACGCGGATGTAGGCCGGCTTGTTGTCGGCGACCAGGGCCCGCACGAGCTCGGCGGTCTGGAAGCGGTCGCTCGGCAGATACACGCGCATGTTGGGAATCGCGCTCATGGCGGCGATATCCTGCGCGGAGTGATGGCTCATGCCCAAAGCGCCGTAGGACACGCCGCCCGAAATGCCGATGAGCTTGACGTTGGTGTTGGAGTACGAGACGTCGACCTTGCACTGCTCATACGAGCGCGTGGTCACAAAGGACGCCGGCGAGGCGGCCCAGGCCTTCTTGCCGCACGAGGCCATACCGGCGGCGATGCTCACCAGGTCCTGCTCGGCGATGCCGACCTCAATGGACTGCTGGGGATACTGGTCAAAGAACGGCGTGAGCGATGCAGAGCCGCGGGAGTCGGAACACAGGACGACGATGTCCTTGTCAGTTGCGGCGGCCTCGAGCAGCGTGTCGCAGATAACCTTGCGGTTGGCGATCTTGTTAGCCATTGATAGCCTCCTTATGGGCAGCGAAATCGGCGATGATCTGGGCATATTCCTCATCATTGGGCAGGTGATGATGCCAGGCGGCCTTGTCCTCCATAACCGGCGAGCCGTAGCCCTTCACCGTGTTGAGGATGATGACCGTGGGCTTACCCTTGGTCTCGGCGGCCAGCGTCAGCGCGGCGTCGATGGCCTGGACGTCGTTGCCCGGAATGGACAGCACGTTCCAACCGAAGGCGGCCCAGCGCTCCTCCTGCGAATCCTGCTTCATGACGTCCTCGGTGCTACCGCTGATCTGCAGGCGGTTGCGGTCCACGAGCGCGCACAGGTTATCGAGCTGGTAGTTGCCGCCGCTCATGGCGCCCTCCCAGACCGAGCCCTCGGCAAGCTCGCCGTCGCCCATGATGGTGTAGACGCGATAGTCGCGGCCGTCCATCTTGCCGGCGAGCGCCATGCCCACGGCCACGGGCAGGCCGTGACCCAGCGAGCCCGAGTTCATCTCGATGCCCTTGAGCTTGTTGTTGGGGTGGCCGATGTAGGGGCTGCCGAACTTGGAGAAGCGGGCCTTGACGTCGTCGAGGTCAAGATAGCCCTCGTGGCAGAGCACCGCGTAGTAAGCCTCCATGGCGTGGCCCTTAGAGAGCACGAAGCGGTCGCGGTTGGGATCGTCGACGGTCTCGGGCGAAATGTTGAGGTGGTTGGCGTAGAGGGTCATGAGGGCGTCGATCACCGACATATCGCCGCCGATGTGGCCGCCGGCGCCAGCCATGATGATATCGACGCAATCGCGGCGAAGGTCCCAACGCAGGGACTCAAGCTCTTCGATAGTTGCCATTTCTACTCTCCTCGCAGGTAGGCTTTGACGTCTTCTTCAATCGGGTCGTATAAGTCGGGGGCAATGCCGATGTACTCGCACGCCTCGTAGAGCACCGGCACCACGTTGGCGTGAATGGCGACGCAGTGGTGGATGTAGGGACCCTCGACGATCTTGGCCTCGAGGCGCTTGAGGTTGTCGACCTCGACCCACAGGTAGGTGCCCATGCCGGCCGGGCCGTCGATGCCGCGGGCGTTGCCTAGTAGCAGCGAGTACTCGCCGTTGTCACCGTCAAAGCGGGCAAGGGTGAGGTCGCCGTGCTTGGCCTCGGCCGTCAGCGCGCCGGGGTGATCGAAAGCCAGCGGGTAGGTGAGCTTGGGCTTGACGGCCGCGCAGCTGCAGGGCCAGGGGCCGCAATGCTGCAGCAGCTCGCCGTTCTCGTTATCGGGATGGCGCACGGTCCAGTCGGCGAACATGCCGCGGTGACGGCCCAGTGCGGCGGCCTCGACCATCAGCG
>CALKBB010000232.1 GCA_937989795.1 uncultured Collinsella sp.
GACTGATGTCCTTCACCTGATGCCGTCTCACCAATATCCAACCGGCCTGGTGACGAGCGTCGCGCGCCGATATGCGCTGCTGAGCTGGGCTGCTGAACGGCCGGGTCGATATCTCATCGAAGATGACTTTGATTGCGAGTTTCGTCTGGCCGGCAAGCCGATTCCCGCGCTCGCGTCGATCGATGCCGCCCAGTCGGTTATCTACACCAACACGTTTTCGAAGAGCCTTTCATCGGCGTTGCGTTTGGCGTACATGGTGCTGCCCGCCGAGCTGATGGAGCGGTTTAGGCGCGACCTTGGTTTTTACGCCTCGTCGGTGAGTTCTGTTGACCAGGTCGCTTTGGCGCGTTTGCTGGAATCGGGTGATTACGAGCGGCATGTAAACCGCGTGCGCGTTCGTGCTCGTGAGGCACGTGATGGCCTAGCGGCACTTGTACGGAAAGCGTTTCCAGCAGGGGAGGTCTCGATCGAGCATGCGGACGCGGGCCTTTACTGCACTGTTGTCCTGGCCGAGGACGGGGCGGGGGAGAGTTTCGCGAAGGCTCTTGCTGGCGCTAGTATTTCCTATGTCAACATCGCCGATTGCCTGTGGACGGGTGATCGGGCATCGACTAAGAACGCTCCATCTCGCGTCCTCATACAATACGACGACCTGAGCCCTCAGTCGCTCATCGTTCTTCAAGAACAGCTGCAATAAGCCCACGAAAAAGGCCCGAACCAATACGGTCCGGGCCTCATCGAGCTAGAGGTTATCTCTCAGGCGGTTGGCTTAGCCAAAGTAGCGCTTGAGCAGGCCGGCGAAAGCCTTGCCGTGGCGGGCCTCGTCGCGAGCCATCTCGTGCACGGTGTCATGGATGGCATCGAGGCCAGCAGCCTTGGCGCGCTTAGCAAGATCGGTCTTGCCGGCGGTGGCGCCGTTCTCGGCCTCAACGCGCATCTCGAGGTTCTTCTTGGTGGAGTCGGTCACGACCTCGCCCAGGAGCTCAGCGAACTTGGCGGCATGCTCGGCCTCCTCGTGGGCAGCCTTCTCCCAGTACAGGCCGATCTCGGGATAGCCCTCGCGATGAGCGACGCGAGCCATGGCCAGGTACATACCGACCTCGGAGCACTCGCCCTCAAAGTTGGCGCGCAGGTCGGCAACGATGTCCTCGGAGACGCCCTCCATCTTGGCGACGCCCACGACGTGCTCGGCAGCCCACTCGAGCTGGCCCTCCTCCTGCTTCAGGAAACGAGAACCGGGAACGCCGCACTGGGGGCACTTGAAGTCCTCGGGCAGCTGGTCGCCGTCGAACTCTTCCACATAACCGCAAACGGGGCAAACAAACTTCATGATTCGATCCTTTCGATCGATGGCGATGGCGCGCTCGTCCGGTCCCGTAAGGGCCCTCTCCGGACGTGCGTCTTGACGAGTTCTATTATCCATAAATGCAACCAAATGTGAAGCCTATTAGGAATGATTTTTAATAAAACAATTTTGAGATATGAAGATGTTGATTGATTAACGATTGGCAGGCCGTCTTTGACCGCCGCTGAGTACAATCGGTTGAGCAAATGTTGACCAATCAACAAATGAGGGAGTTTCTTTTATGCATCTAGCCCGCCGCGCCTGGTGCCGAACGTATCAAACGGTTTTTCGCATCGCATTGCCGGTGCTGCCCTATACCGAGCCACGCATTTTGGAGCATGCCGAGGATGTGCCCGCGGTGCTTCAAAAGCGTTCGATACAGCAGGTTCTTATCGTGACGGACCCCGGTATTGCTCGCCTGGGGCTTACGGCACCGCTCGAGTGCGCGCTCGCATCCAAGGGGATCGGCGTTACGGTCTATGCCGAAACGCGTGCGAACCCCACGGTCTCGAATGTGGAGGAAGCGGCGGCGCTGTATCGCGAGAGCGCCTGCCAGGCCATTATTGGCTTTGGCGGCGGCTCGGCCATGGACTGGGCCAAGGGCGTGGGAGCACGCATCGCGCAGCCAAACAAGCCCATCAACAAGATGCGCGGGCTGCTGCGGATTCATCGTCGCCTGCCGTTGCTCATCGCCGTTCCCACCACGGCAGGTACGGGAAGCGAGGTCACGCTTGCGGCGGTAATTACCGATGATGAGACGCACTACAAGTACCCCATTAACGACTTTGTGCTTATCCCGCGCTTTGCGGTGCACGACCCCGAGTTGACGCGCGGCCTGCCCGCCTCCATTACGGGGCAAACGGGCATGGACGCCCTGACGCATGCCGTCGAGGCCTTTATCGGGCGAAGCACCACGCCCTATACCCGCAAGATGGCGCGACAGGCGGTGCAGCTCATCAATGACAATTTGCTCGAGGCCTATGAGCATGGCGACAACATGCGTGCACGTCGCAATATGCTTTCGGCGGCGTATAAGGCGGGCGTTGCGTTTACCCGCTCCTATGTCGGATATGTGCATGCCATCGCGCACAGTCTGGGCGGCCGATACGGAATTCCGCACGGTTTGGCCAACGCGATCATCCTGCCGCACATGCTTCGCGCTTATGGTGACGCCGCCGCCCCCAAGCTTGCCGATCTTGCTCGCATGGCGGGCGTTGCGCCGGCTACCGAGCAGGACAGTCTTGCGGCCGAGGCCTTTATCGATTGGGTCGACCGCATGAACGAGGCCCTGGGAATCCCCAAATATGTCTCGGGTATTCGCCGCTCCGATATTCCGCAAATGGCGGCACATGCCGATGCCGAGGCCAATCCGCTATACCCCGTTCCGCTTCTAATGGACCGCTTGGAGCTCGAGCATATGTACGAAGTCGTTGCAGGTGGTATGTTTGAGGACGAGAACTAGGAGGGTTCATGAGCACCGAGGAAATTGCGCGCATCGTCGGCGATCAGCGCGCCTACTTTAAGACGCACGCCACGTTTGATGTCGATGCTCGACGTCGCGCGCTCGTGAGTTTACGCGATGCGGTGCGGGCCCACGAGGCCGATATCGCCCATGCGCTCAAGACCGATTTGGGAAAGTCGCATGACGAGGCCTATATGTGCGAGATCGGCACCTCGCTTTCCGAGATTCGTCATCAGATCGCGCATGTGGCTCGATGGAGTCGTCCGCGCCTGCGTCCGTGCGACCTTGCCAACGCCGTGAGTGTGTGCAAAACGCAAGCCGTGCCCTATGGCGTCACGCTCATCATGGCTCCGTGGAACTACCCGTTTTTGCTGACGCTTGAGCCGCTCGCCGGCGCGCTCGCTGCGGGTAACACCGTGGTCATCAAGCCGAGCGCCTATGCTCCGGCATCGAGCGCGGTGCTCAGGCAAATCTGTGAAGAGACATTTGATCCGCGCCTGGTGACGGTTGTCGAGGGCGGGCGCACCGAAAACGAAGCGCTGCTCGACGAGTGCTGGGACAAGGTCTTCTTTACCGGTAGCGTTCCGGTCGGCAAGCTCGTCATGGAGCGCGCAAGTAAAAACCTTACGCCCGTGACGCTTGAGCTGGGCGGAAAGAGTCCCTGCATCGTGGATGCGACGGCAAACTTGAAGGTCGCGGCGCGGCGTATCGCCTTTGGTAAATGGCTCAATGTGGGGCAGACCTGCGTGGCGCCCGACTACCTGCTGGTCGATACGAGCGTGCACGACGAGCTGCTGGGCCTCATCAAGGAGGAGGTTCGTCGCATGTTTGGCGAGCATCCGCTCGATAACGAGGATTACGGGCATATCGTCAACGCCAAGCATTTCGCACGCGTACGCGGGCTGATCGATTCCGATAAGGTCGTGTTTGGAGGTGCCGCGCGCGAGGCTTCGCTCAAGATTGAGCCGACGATTTTGGACGGCGTGTCCCCCGATGACGCCGTGATGCAGGAGGAAATCTTCGGTCCCATCTTGCCGGTGCTGACGTTTGAGAGCTTAGACGAGGCCGAGATGTTTATTACGGATCGTCCGACGCCGCTGGCTCTGTATATCTTTAGCCAGGATCGCGCAGTTCAGCAGCGCTTTGTGCGTTACGTGCCCTTTGGCGGCGGCTGCGTCAACGACACGATCATGCACTTGGCTACGAGCCATATGGGCTTTGGCGGCATGGGTGCGAGCGGTATGGGCCAGTACCATGGCCGCGAGAGCTTCGATACGTTTAGCCACAAGAAGAGCATCGTGAACAAGGCAACGTGGCTGGACGTGCCATTCCGCTATGCTCCTTACGCAAGCTGGAAGCACAAGTTCGTGCGCATGTTTGTGCATTAGAATCAGATGACATGGGGCAAACAAAGTGGCCGCCCCGCGTAAGCGAAGACGGCCACTTCTCACGATGAAAACGTGTATCGGAGTTGGCAAGACCCGCTGCCACGGGTGCCATCCGTACCCCTATCTTATCTGCAAGCGCTCTGTCTCGCAAGCGTTGCGGCAACTGGGTGAAAGGCGCGAGCGGGTGAATTCGTGTCCGCACGGGCCCGTAAACTTCTCAGTGAGGTTAAGCGTTGGTTTATCCGGCCGTTAGAGGAGTTGCCATGTACGAGCCTTCACGTGTTCTTCTGTCATTTCATATCGCAGGATTTCAATATGCCGACGGCGCTTTGGTCCTAGGCGATCTTAAAGTGGGCGATAAACTGACGCTGTGCGCCGAGCGCGATAATCCCCATGATCCCGAGGCGGTTGCGATTTACTGTGGCAACACCAAGCTTGGCTATGTTCCGGGAAACGAGGTCGGCCCGCTGTCCTTGATGATGTATTACGGCCATGAGGACGTATTTGAGGCCCGCGTGCAACAGGTTGCTCCCGAGCGCAGCCCGTGGCATCAGGTGCGTGTTGGACTCTACGTGGTGGATGCACGCTAATCGGTAAGGGAGACTGCCATGTTTGATGACGACGACCAGTTCGATCTGACAGGCGATCCGTTTGAGTGGGATATGCTACTCGATGACGATGAGTTGGAGCGGGATCGTAAGAAGCGGCAGGATAAGAATACCCAGGGTGACGCTTCGAAAAAGCAAGACAAGCGCCGCCGCGGACTGTTCGGCGGGTTCTTTGGATAACCGCCGCATCGCTGCGTCTGTATACTTAGCACGAGTTGAACACGTTGCGAAATGAGGACAGAGACGATGATGTGGTTTACCGCCGATCTGCACCTGGGCGATACGAATATCTTGCACGACATGGACCGGCCGTTTGGCTCGGTCGAGGAGATGAATCGCAAGGTCATCGATGCCATCAATGAGTGCGTGGCTGCGGACGACCGCCTCTATATCCTGGGAGACTTTACGTATCGCTTGCCCATGGCGGAGGCGGTGCGCCTGCGCGAGCGTATTGCCTGCCAAAACGTGACGCTCATCCGTGGTAACCATGACGGCGATTGGGAAGATCCCGACGTGCCGCAAATTTGGGAAGACGTGCGTGATTATCTGGAGATTGCCCCCGGCTATGCCAAGGGCCATCGTCTGGTTATGAGCCACTACCCCATGCTTAGCTGGAATGGCAAGGCGCGTGGCGCCATCATGCTGCACGGGCATATCCACAGCAGGGGAGACCGCACCAACGCGCGCAACCGCGATCGCGAGCGCCCCATTTACCGCTACGATGTGGGCCTCGACGCCAATGACTACAAGCCCGTAAGCCGCGATCAAATCCTTGGCTTTTTTGGACTGTAATTAGAAGTGCAGGTAGAATGAACGCGCCGTGTGGATGGTCTACACGGCGTGTGTTTGCAGGAACGGTGATTCCATGAGGGCTATCCAGCGCATTAACCACAACGCTGCCATCTGCGAAGATGGTGCGGGGCGCCAGCTTATCGCGTTGGGTCGTGGTATCGGTTTTGGCGACATGCCGCACGAGGTCGATCTTGACGTTATTACGCGTACCTTTTACGGCATCGATCCAAAGTATCTGGCGTTCATCGACGAGGTCGACCCCGAGGTGCTTGAGTTTTCTGCTCAGCTGGCAGATATTGCGACCGGACAGCTTTCGTACGAATTGAGTCCTAACCTTCCCATTACATTGGCAGACCATATTCAGTTTGCCATTAAGCGTGCCCGCGAACACATGGTGGTGTCGTTGCCGCTTGAGCGCGATCTTGAGCAGCTGCATCCCATCGAATACCGCTTGGGCGAGCTGGCTGTTCGCGGTATCCAGAAGAGCTTTCATGTGCGCATGCCCCGAAGCGAGGCCGCAGGCATTGCCATGTCGATTGTTAACGCGTCGGTTAAGCCGAGCGAGCGGCGTGTGCTTGCCGAGCAGCACGAGGAGCGACTGCTCGATATGACGGTCGTGATTATTCAAGAAGAGTTGGGTGTGACGGTCGATCGCTCGTCGTTCGCCTTTACTCGCTTTGCCACTCATGTGCGCTATCTGCTCGACCGCGTGGCAAAGAAGGAGCCGATCGATACCGAAAACTCTGGTCTCTACGGCGTGCTCGTGGAGCAATATCCGGCGGCATCGCGTTGCGCTCATCGTGTCGATGATCTGATTTAAGAGACCTTTGGCGAGCCATTGGCCCAAGAGGAGCTCGTCTATCTGATCATGCATGTGAATCGCGTGGCTTCTGTCCACTCGGATAAATAGGCTCTCTGGTATTTCCTTTCCGTCATGGCGACCGTTCGCGGGTCGTTTGCTACCGTTCGTCGGTAATCTGAGCCGCAACGAACGCATCTGCCGCATATACTCGCCATGTGTTGGGTGTTACTCACGGCGCAGCTCCGAGAGGCACTACCGATTCTGCCGAGGCCATTACTGGGTCTCTGTCGGTTGTGCGCGGGGCTTTTTTCATGTCGATCCACCCGGGAATCACATGCAATGAAATCTCTTGCCAACGGATATCGCGCGCTGCGCAGGCGCGAGCGGAATCGTGCGTCTTGGTGCCGTGAAGCCCCACGGGCCTTTAGTTGGAAGAGAAGGGATTCGACATGGCTGTCGATAACAAGAAGATTGCCAAGGATGTGCTTGCTGCCGTCGGCGGCGCCTCCAATGTGACGAACGCGACGCACTGCATGACCCGCTTGCGTCTGAACATCAAGGATCAGTCCGTTCCCAATGACGATGAAGTAAAGAAGATCAAGGGTGTACTGGGTGCACAGTGGTCTGGCGGCCAGTATCAGGTCATCATCGGTCAGAACGTACCGAAGGTCTATGACGCCGCCATTGCGCTGGGCGTTAAGGGCGAAGGCTCCATTGACGAGAACCTCGATGGCGGCGCCAAGGAGCCGCTGACGCTCAAGACCGCGGGCAACAAGATCCTCAACTACCTGTCCAAGACCATGGTCATGACGATCCCCATTATCATGGGCGCCGCCATGTTCCGTACCATTGCCGTACTTTGCGGTGACGGCATGCTCGGTATCTGGCCTGCCGATTCTGACATTTACAACTTCTTCTACAACTGGATTTACAACGCCGGCTATTATTTCCTTCCTGTTTATTTGGGTTGGGCTGCCGCAAAGCAGCTCGGCTGCAGCCAGCCGCTCGGTATGATGCTCGGCGGCGTGCTCATTGCCCCCGAGTTCATGACGCTGGTCAACGCCGCCGCGGATTCGGGTGCTACGACCACGATGGTTTACGGTGTGCTCCCGGCTCAGTTGAATAACTATTCTGCGACCGTGCTTCCCATGGTGTTATCTATGCCGGTGCTGATGGTCGTCGAAAAGTTCATGAAGAAGATCGTTCCCGACATGCTCTCTACGGTGTTTGTGCCCGTCTGCACCATGGCTGTGATGATCCCCGTTTCTCTGTGCGCTCTGGCTCCGATTGGCTCCATTCTGGGTAACCTGGTCGGCAACTTTATGTTCGGCCTTGGTAACGCCGGCGGCATCGTCACGATCCTCTCCCTCGTTGCCATTGCCGCGCTTTGGGAGTTCCTGGTTATGACCGGTATGCATCAGGTTTTGCTTGCCCTTGGCATTGTGCAGCTGCTCACCTCGGGTTCTGACTCCTGCGTTATGGTCGCGGGCGGTATCGCTTCGTTCGCTACGTGGGGTATGGCCTTCGGCGCCTTCCTGCGCCTTAAGGAAACCGACGAAAAGGGCGCCATGCTTGGTTTCTCGCTCTCTGGCATTGTCGGTGGCGTGACGGAGCCCGCGTTGTATGGCTGCGGCTTTAAGTACACTCGCTGCCTGGGCGCCATGGTTGCCGGCGGTGCTATCGGCGGTCTGATTGCAGCCCTCACCAATGTGACGACGTATGTTTTGGGCGCGACCAATATTCTGAGCGTCACTGGATTTGTTGCCGGTGGAACTGTTAATCTCGTTTGGGGATGCGTTGCATCGGGCGCTGCGTTTGTTTCCGCAGCCGTCATCGCTTACCTCTTTGGCTTTACCAAGGAGCAGCTCCATGAGGACGCTGCTGCCGCCAAGGCCTAAAGCATCCGTTTGGTAGGACAATTATCTGGGGCACTTGGCTACGCTTCAAGTGCCCCTTTCCGTAGATGGGAGTCAATATGAAGCAATTGCTCATTCGTGCCGACGATATCGGTTATTCGTATGCTGTTGACCTGGGGATTGCCCGAAGCGTCAACGAGGGCCTGGTGCGCTCGGCGGGCCTTATGCCTAATATGCCCGAGGCC